>CAUWJW010000190.1:0-5316 GCA_963558985.1 uncultured Clostridia bacterium
TTATGTAATTTTATTCCCCGAATCTATGGGTATCTGGACAAAAAATCACCCCTTTTGGAACATAATTTTTTAACATTACAATTTTTTACATTTATATTTACATTTTATTACATATATGCTATAATATTCATATTCCAAACAGAAGGAGGTGCCAAGAAAGCCATGGTACAATTATATGAAGATATGAAGAGCGGCTTTGATCAAATGGAGGCTCTGGCCAATTCTTTTGAAAAAGAATTAAGGACTCTGCCCCAGGGTCATTTGTCGGTCCGCAGTCAGGGACATCAAACCTACTATTATCATAATCTCTGGCAGAATAACAGGCGGAAGAAGACGTTTCTCAGTTTAAAATCCGGAGAAAACAGAGAACTTATCCATCAACTGCAGCGACGGCGTTTTATTGAAAAAAGTCTGTCTTTCCTGCACTGTGACCTTATGGTTTTGAAGCAGGCAATCCAAAAATTCATCCCTTACGATCCTGCAGAGATTCAAAGGCAGCTTTCACCGGCCTATGCAGGCACCTCCAAAGATCCGTTTCTGTGGCTTCCCTGCGAGCCGGATCTGCAGCAGTGGGCCAGAGCCGAATATGATCGTTATATGGGATATCCGGAAGGACTGATCCATGAAACTTCTTTTGGCCTGAAAGTCCGGTCAAAATCAGAAGCAATGATTGCTGAGACACTCAATCTCTATGGTATCCCCTTTCACTATGAAGAAACGCTGGATCTGGCGGGCCGCACTTATGCACCAGATTTCACGATTATGCATCCTTTTACATACGGACTCTTTTATTGGGAGCATCTAGGGAAGATGGATGATCCCGAATATGTTCTGAGCAATGCGCAAAAGCTGACAGATTATCAGTCAGCAGGAATACAAACCGGCAGCAACCTGATTCTTACTTTGGAAAATCAAAGCTGCCCACTGACGCTGCAGGACATTCGGACTGTAATTGAAAAACGCCTTTTCAGATAAAGTGTGCAGCATGAAAAAGAAAAAACCGCTCACATAGGAAGCGGTCTTTTCTTTTTCTGTTTTATTTAAAAAGGTGTAACTTGTGCTAATATCATTTCTAAGTCACTTTGATCCACACTCCGCGGATTGGTTTTTGTACATGTATCTGCCAGCGCTGTCTGCGCCATCTCTGACTTCAGCGCTTCTACATCTGCCGGAGCAATGTCCAGCTTTTTCAGCGTGTCCGGTATACCAAAGGCTTTCTGCATTTCTCGAATGCGACGGACCAGGCTGCTTACTGCTGTTGCCGTATTTGCATAAGGCAGACCGATGAGTTTTGCCATTCTCTGATATTTTCTTGCACACAAAGTCGGCTCTCCTGCCGGAAGGTTTGCGTTAAACTCAAGCACATACGGTAAAACCAAAGCATTGCTCCGTCCATGAGAAACATGGAATTTGCCTCCGATGGTATGCGCAATGCTGTGGCAGATGCCCAGACCTGCTGTGTTAAATGCCATTCCGGCAAGGCAGGCTGCATTGTGCACTTTCTCACGGGCTACCAGATCATTTCCATCCTTGTACGCCTGTGGCAGGAAACGCATCAGAAGCGTAGTTGCCTTTTCTGCCAGTGCATCGGTGAAGTCAGTAGCCTCAGTAGACACGTATGCTTCCAGCGCATGCGTCAGCGCATCCATACCGGTATCTGCTGTAATTGCCGGCGGAACAGTCTTAACCAGTTCCGGATCCAGAATCGCAACCATAGGCTGCAGAGACTGGCTTACAAGCGGGTACTTGGCACCCTCCTGAGCATTTGTAATAACAGAGAACTTCGTCACCTCTGACCCTGTGCCGCTGGTTGTTGGAATCGCAAAACATTCTTCCACATCAATATAGTTCATCTGTCTGGAAAGCTCACGAATCGCTTTGGCCGCATCAATGGAAGATCCTCCGCCTACAGCAATCATAACCTCCGCTTTGCACTCAGCCAGACACTTGATTCCTTCTGCCACCACTTCTATCGGCGGATCCGGAATAATCTTGCTGAAAACAAAAACCTGACAGGACTGCAAGTGACTTTTAATCTTGTCCACCACCCCGGACTGCTCCATAAAACTGTCACAGACAATCAGAACACTTTTATTCTGTATCTCATCTAAACGGCCCAGTGAGTTTTCGCCGAAAAAAACATTTGTGCTAATACTAAATTCTTTCATTTCCTTTTAACAGTGCACATTTTTCAACATGCTTCTGCATATTCCTCCTTATGAATTTGGTGTTCCAAACATATTCAATATCACCACACCGATCAGAATCAGGACGATACCCCCAATTCCTGCCGGTGTAATGGATTCTTTAAATAAAAATACAGAGACTAAGGTAGCTACCACAATTCCCAGGCCTGACCAGACTGCATATGCAAAGCTCAGATTAATATGAGTCAGAGCCTTAGAAAATGCATAAAAGCAGATTCCGTAGGATAAGATGGTTATGATGGAAGGCCACAGCTTTGTAAAACCTTCTGTGTATTTCAGAAAAGTTGTGCCGATCAGTTCCCCTCCAATGGCAATAGCCAAAAGTAAATTATACATCGTGTTCTCTCCGCAAAACTATCGTCTGTAATAACCGGTATGCAGTAGCTTTTCAGAAAGTTCTCCTCCCGGTCTTTTGTAAAATTCTCGATACACCTGCTGAATCTCCGGATTATCAATGGAGTTGCGCAAAGCCATTTTTTCATCTTCTGCGTACATACTCTGAATCCGGCTGAGACGAATCTCGTTGGTTACAGGAATCTGATGCATCTGGGGCTGTCCTGCCCCGCTGATGCATCCGCCCGGGCAAGTCATTACTTCAACAAAATGATAACCGGAAATATCTTTTTCAAGGAATTTTCCTGCATTTTCCGTTCCGAAAATAACAGCGACCCGAATCGTTTTTCCATCTACTTCTATGGAAGCCTCTTTCACACCCTCCAGTCCTCTTACAGGCTGAAAATGAAGCAGATCATCGGGAGGTGCCTGACCTGTAAGGCTTTGGAAGGCCATACGCAGAGCCGCTTCCATAACGCCTCCTGTGTTTCCGAAAATCACGCCTGCACCGCTTCCTTTTCCTAAAATAGAGTCAAAGTCTGCTTCCGGAAGGCTGTTAAAGTCAATCCCTTCCTCATTCATCCACTGTGCCAGCTCTTTTGTTGTAATAACAAAATCATTATCCCTCATGGATTCCTGTCCCAACAGCCTGCCTGCATCATTAAGCTCCGGTCTGCGGATCTCTGCTTTTTTGGCGGTACACGGTGTGACATTGACAGTTACTATTTTTCGTGGGTCAATCCCTGCTTTCGCTGCAAAATAGGTTTTAATCGTAGCCCCTTGCATTCCAATCGGACTTTTTGCTGATGAAAGGTGCGGAATTTTTTCCGGATAGTAGGTTTCTACATATTTAACCCAGGCCGGACAGCAGCTGGTAAACTGCGGAAGCGGTCCGCTGCCTGTAAGAATCCGCTGCAGCAGTTCAAAACCTTCCTCCATAATCGTCAGATCTGCTGAAAATGTCACATCGAAAACATAATCTGCACCGAGAGCTTTCAATGCTCCCACCATTTTACCTTCCGCATAGGTTCCCGGTTTATCAAGAAACGCATCTCCCAGTCCAACCCGAACAGATGGTGATGTGGAAAAAATCACAACTTTATTGGGGTCTGCAATCGTTTCTCTCACAAAATCGATTTCTGATTTTACTCGAATCGCCTGTTCCGGACAGTTTGCACTGCACTGTCCGCAGTTGATGCATGTGTTTTCCGTCTCGCGCCCCGGTGCAGCCGGATTTCTTTTTCCTGCTACACCAATTTCTTCCTGACACACAGCCAGACAGTGCCCACATTCTGCGCATAAACGGTCGTCTTTTATGATTGCCGGATTATCCTGTGCTACGGCAACGTATCTGTTATCCTGTTCTGCACTCATAACAGCACGCTCCTTTCTATAATCCAAGACCCTTACGTTTTTCCAGGATCACCTGCTCCATGGCAGCTGCAGAAGAATCAATATCTGTATCTACCATAAGCTGTCCGCCTGTAAGGTCTTTCATTTTATTCGTCAGTACATCAAGAGCCACCGGGCTTCCTGTTACAAATGGCGGAAGACCCAGATGTACAGTAAAACCAAGTGCCAGAGCAAATGCTCCGTCTGCCAGAGCCTGTTCTTCCAGCCACTGTGGCGCTGATATAACAACCGGAAGCTGCGGAATATCAATTCCCAGATCCTGTGCGATTTCGCCGCATACCAGTTCCATGCGTCCGATTGCAAGACAAGGTCCGAAGTTGAGTACAGGCGGAATTCCAAGAGATTTGCATACAGCCTTGAGATTTTCTCCCGCCAGATCGGCTGCTTCCGGACTCATCAGACCGCAGTTTTCCAGTCCGCCGCAGGTACATCCTGCAGAAAGAACGAGGATATCTTTGGCAATCAGTTTTTTCGTCAGCTCTACAGTAAACACATCATGGCCTTTTGCCCGCAGATTAGAGCATCCAACCACGCCTGCAATTCCCTTAATCTTGCCTTCCTTAATCAGCTGAATCAGAGGCGCATAATTTCCTCCCAGGAAGCTTCTGAGTGTCACTTCTGTCACACCTGTAATGGCATTTGAAAAACCGTGAGAGGCCATCGGGTTGACTCTGCCTTTTGCGCCCTGTCCTGCAACCAGCTGTGTCAGTGCCTTTTCCAGCATCGCTGTATCCACCTGATCTGCCGGCAGCTGGGTGAAACTGCTGCTGAGCTTACATAGCAATTCCTGTGCTGTCTGTGGTGACATAGAGGACTTCCGTCCTGAATAAGACTTGAGCGCTTTATCTACAATCATTTTGCTGATTTCATGTCTCTGCTCATATGTAAAAGGAACATATTCCGCATTGGCCTTTTTCGCCACATCATCAAGACAAATCTGCGGGATGTTCAGTTCATCGCAGATCGGCTCGATTCCCGGAATGGTACAATTGAATTCAGAAAGAATCAGATCAATACAGCCGGTTGCCAAAACTGCTTCACTGGTGTAGTTATTTCCCGCATGTCCGCAGAAGGCATCTGTACCTGCTGCTTTTCTAAGCTGAAAATCCTGCCCTACACAGGTACATCCTACAATTTTTACAGCTTTTGCGCCTGCTTCCTCTGCACGTTTCTTTACTTCTTCTGTTGCCAGATAATCCTGAAGATCTCCAAAGAAAGCGTGCTGGTGGCCTGTAATCATAATGTTGATACAGTCCGGATCTACTACGCGGACACCTACAGGCTCAAATCCGATTTCTCCCTCGCCCATTAGAATATCATTGATTAAATTAGTCAGAACCAATCCGTATACACCGGTGGAAAT
>CAUWJW010000191.1:0-5311 GCA_963558985.1 uncultured Clostridia bacterium
AAATGCAGCAGAATATGCAGGATGTCAAAGATGCGGAGTTTAAGCTTACTACGGATATGGATGTTTCCGGATCCGATGCTGTAAGTCTGAAAATGAAGGGCACCGTTAAAGAGGTCATAAAGAGCAAAGATGATATTGAGATGGAATTTCAGTACAGTATGACTGTTCCCAATTTAGGCACAGATCTGAAGGGCACGATGTATATGAAGGATAATATTGTGTATACGGATCTGATGGGGCAGAAAATGAAGATGGATGCCCGCGATGAAATGGCTGCTGCAATGAATATCAACGGGCAGGAGCTTCTGTCTCTTACTGAAGATATGATTTCCGATCTGAAGGTGAGCAAGGAAGGTTCTGATACGGTCTATACCTGTATTCTGGATATGAAGAAGGCTGCTACTTATTTTGATAATTATATGTCCTCTGTTTCAAACTTCGACAATTCGGATCAGGTTTCCTATGATACGATGAAAATGACGGTTTCTGCAGATGAGAAGAATATGGCAAAACGGATTGATATAAGCAGCGCTATTTCCGCTGAAGCCGGTGAAGAGTCTGCAAAGGTTTCCTACACCGTGTCCATAGAGTATGTGAGTGTCAATACAGGCTTGAAAATCAAGTTCCCAAGCTTTAAGGGCTATCAGGATGTATCCGTGTAAGTCCGGCCGGGAAACAATGTAAGGAGATTTATATATGACAAGTATTGCTTTAATTATTATGTCATTGTTTTTGGGATTTATAGGCTTTTGGGCAGACGGGTTCATCGGGAATGGAGAGGGGCATCTGCTGACCATTGCAGGTTTCTTCTTACCAAGCATATATATCCTTGGTAAGATATATGATCAAAAGAAGTAAGCAGACCCTTCCGGCATCAAGCAACGGACGCAGATATTTTTGAGTAAAATTCTTTGTGTTTTTATATCCACAATGTTCTGCAATTTCCGCTTTGGAATGAGGCGTCAGGCAAAACGCAAGAATTTTATCATGGGTTGCATCATGGGTTGCATCATGGGTTGCATCATGGGTTGCATCATGAGAGCAGACCCTTTCTGGCAGCAATTGGCATCAATAGAGCCCGGCGCATAAACGAATAAAGCGCCGGGCTCGTATTGCTGAACAGTTATTTTACTCTTTTTGATTTTACACTGCTGTAAGCACCGTAAACTTTCTTACCACTGATGGTTTTGTATGCTCTTACTTTTGCATAGTAAGTTTTCTTTGCAGAAAGCTTTGTAAATGTCTTGCTTGTTGTCTTTGCCTTTGTCACTGCTGCAGTTTTCTTTCCGCTTGTGAATGCCTTATTCTTTGCAATCACAACCTGATATCCGGTTGCTCTTGCATCTTTCTTCCAGGAAATCTTCAGGCTGCCTTTCTTCGCACTGCGCAGTTTGGAAATTGCTGCCTTTTTCGGCGTTACCGTAACGATTACCTTCTTCGTGGCTGCTTTGTAACCGGAAGCTGCTGCTGCGTTGATGGTAATGACTGCTCTTCCGGTGTTCTTGATGGTCACTTTTCCTGCTGCAGAAACAGCTGCAACATTTTTATTGCTTGTCTTGTAGGTCAGTTTCCCTTTCGCTTTTGCACCCAGGCTGAAAGCTTTTGCACCGTAAGCCTTTGTAAATGCAGATGCACCGGAGATGGTCTGCTTTGTATTTGTTACAATCACTTTGCAGGAGGCTGTCTTTCCGTTATGGGTCGTTGCGGTGATCGTTGCAGTCCCTGCTGCCACACCTTGTACCTGTCCCTTTGTGCTGACTGCTGCTACTTTGCTGTTGGAGGACTTCCAGGTCACTCCCTTGTCAGAAGCATTGGCAGGTGTTACAGTTGCTTTTAATGTAACAGTTTTGCCGCCTTCTACCTTTGCAGTCGCTTTGTTCAGCTTTACACCTGTTGCTTCTACAACAAACGGAAGGGTCATATTTTCTGTTGCTTTCAGTTTTGGATATGCCGAGTCAATAGAAGCTTTATTTGCTGCGTAATAAGCCCACCCTGTATTGAGCTTGCTTTCAAAATCCGCTGCTGTATAGTTGCTGATATCTGCCGCTACGCCTTCCGGACGCGTTGCATCTTCAAAGGTATTAGCGATGGAGTCCTTCAGCGCTGTATTATCTGTAATATGATAGAACTTCTGCTGGAAGTAAGCTGCTGCATAGACAGGATTGATAATGTCACTGTATACAAACCCCTGGAAAAGGCCGAAGCCAATACCGTTTTCTACCGAATTCATAATGATTCCATAGGTCATATATGGAGCATTCGCATATACCGGCGGCACGTCTTTACTCTTGATGCCGTATTTATTCATCAGGTTGAGGAACTCGTCTTCAGACATAGAACCTCCCTGATGGCCTGTAATATAAACGGCATCCGCCTTTGCCACCTGTTTTGGCGTCAGCTTGTACGCCGGTTCAGAAGCTGTCCCTACATTAGGCACCTTCAGCGTATCAATGAGGTTGTCTGTAGTGTTTTCCAGGTATTCTGCCGCTCTTGTGGATTTAGCTGTTCCGGAAACTACATTACTTGTGTAGGCAGTAAACTTGCCGCCTTCAGAAGCGCTTGTGGCATCAATGATGGCGATGGTTTTCTTTTCTGTTTTGCCCTGCTTAATCTGAGACTGGATGTAGTACTGTATTCCCTTGATGTACTTTTCATAGTTCTTTGCAATGGCCACAGGATCTCCGTATCTTCCGGTTTTTCCGCTGTCATTGATGGCCTTTGCCAGCCTGTACATGGTATCCATCTGATCGGTCATGGTGCTCGGCTTGTAATCCACCAGAATCGGATTATAGCTGCCGTATCTGCCCGGCTCGCTCTTCTTTAAAGATTCCAGAACTTCTGTATATCCTGTCTTTGTCGTAGAGTTTGTGCCGATTCCCAGCAGAATGTCCGGCTTCAGATATACAGAAGCAGGAGCACCATTAAATTCCGGAACAGGAGCTGTATCTGCCATCATAGGAGCCAGTGTAGGCAACTGATAAACTGCATCTTCACTGTCTGTCGGGTTCTTCCCATTTGCCCTTGCATACAGATTATAGTAGCAGTTCCACATGTAGGGATCTCCATTTTCATTCATACTTGTCCCAAAAATACCCAAAAATGCTTTTTTCTGAGCTTCTTCAAAGGCTTTACCGGGATCAGTGGATTCCACCTGCTTCGTTACAGTCACCAGATTTGCGCCCAGAAATTCCGGAGCAGTTGCGGCCGCATTGTGCGCTGCTACTCTGGCAATGTCCTTGTCAATGGTTTTTGGTGCTGTCGGGTACGTCCATGTTGCCGCACTTGCCGATGCCGGCACGAAAACAGTCACTGCCATTACAGCGGCAACCGCCAGACTGACCCAGCGTTTTTTGCTGACTTTCATTTCTTCTTCCTCCTAAATTCTAAAAAACTTCAACATATATTTCAGCTTCCCAAGATGCTTTCTGCAGCAGGAATAAAACACCTTATGAAAGCTCAAATACGCTTTATATCCCTGTTCTGACACCCCGGAAGGACTGTAGGCAGCCCCAACAAAAGTCTCGGTCAGGGAGCGGATACTTACCCCTGATTCCTCAAAAGCCTCCAGCTGTGAAGCAGCTTTTTCTGCAAATTCAAGGGGCGTATCCTTCTTTTGTTTTTTCACGCCCATAAGGGCGAATTTCTTCAGATAATAGCGGTACAACGTCTGCACCTGTTCCTTCTTCGGCTGTTCCTTTACCTTGCGGAACCACCTGTCCCGCAGCCAGAGCTTCAGTACAACAGCAAGCACAATGAGAAGAAGGAGCATGAGAATCCACCAGACAGGTGAGATTTTTTCCGTCGTATATTTAATGGCATAGAAAACCTGTGAAGAATCGTTCTTGTCCAGGCGATTGACCTGATTGTCCTGCTTGTTCTGAGACTTGTCCTGATCCTTTCCCTTGTTTCCCTTGTCGGGATTATCCTTTTTCTTATCCCCTTCCTGCTTTGCCGTTTTCTCTGTATCATCAGTCTTTTGCGTGAACTGATCCGGATCTGTCAGCAGAACTTCTGAAGCGATCCCCAGCTCCTGCAGAGTCTCAAAGGACATATATTTCGTAATAAGCTTCAGCTCTCTTGCCGGAGGGTCCAATGGTTTTACGATTCCATAAAAAATACCTGCACCAAGAGACAAGAGCAGCACAGACAGAACAGCGGAAATGACAAAGGTCCTTCCAAATGCCGTCTTTACCGTCTGAGACTGCACCACATTTCTCTGATAGTTTTTAAATATGTACATCGAGCCGCATGCGCACAGGAAAAGAAACAGTGCCGCCAGATGACCAGGTTTGTATAAAAACTGGATCACCGCCATGACTAAAATCCCGGCTGCCAGCAATCCGCAGGTACCGATTCTTGTCCGTGACAGCAGATATACGCCCACAGTTGTTGTAATCATCAGCGTCACATAAAGCCATGGGTTTCCCGGCTTATCTGCAAACACATTGCCGATACGGGAATTAAGCCCCAGCACCAGAAAAAGCAGGACAAGCGCTGCCGCAATCCCGGAAATACCAAAGATCAGTGTCTTTTTATTATACGATATGGCAGCGAGTACTGCCGTTGTCAAAACAACAACTCCTAAAAGCAGCACATAATTTTTATGAAGACTCTCTGTCACATAAAATCCGCTTCCTTCTGCATAGCACAAAGAGACTGCCATTACTGCGCACAGAATCAAATCCCAGACGCAGCCTTTGAGATATTTGACAAACTCCATTTAATCTGCACCTCCTCCCCCCAGCTCTTCAGCAGAAGACAGGATATAATAGATAATATTTCCGCTGTCCAGGGTTTTAAGAGGCTTGAGGAAAGCTTCTCTTTCCTCCCCCTCCAGCGAATCCGGAACAATGGCAAAAAGAAGCGGATTCTTCTTTTTCATTTTCAGTTCCAGCAGCGCTCCCGCCATTTCGTTTGTTATGTTAGCTGTGCAAAAGGCAATATTTCCCTGAGAATAGCGGGCATTTCCCTCTTCTATCAAAAGCTCGATGCCGGTTCGCTCGCCTTCTGTAGAGGAAATTTTAGGCATATCCTGCAATAACTCCACAAAATCCTGATAATGCCCTGTATTGAATTTTTTCTTTTCATTATTCTTGTTGGAATAGATTATTTCATATTCCAGCCCCTGCTCCTGGGCATAGTTTCCAATGGATAACCCGGTCTCCACCACAGTATCGAAGGTTTCCATCATCGTTTCACTGCTGTATTCCGGTGAAAAAAAGTCCAGAATAACAGCAAGCCCCACATTTCCGTAGCTCTCAAACTGCTTGGTCATATAGGTTTCTGTTCTTGCAGAAAGCTTCCAGTGAAT
>CAUWJW010000192.1:0-5304 GCA_963558985.1 uncultured Clostridia bacterium
TATTGTCTGCGGCATACATTCTGTACAGACCTGCAGGACGCAGGAATCCCGATTAATGTTGCCAAGGAATTAATGGGACATTCTGATATTTCCCTCACCTCCAAAATCTACACGCACACCACAGACAGAGCCATTGAAGGGGCTGCTGAGCTACTGAGACAGTACCGCAAAGTGGCACGCTAACGGCACGGTTTTTGACACAGAAACAGCGTTCAGACGGGTAATTTTCGGATGTATCCAAAAATTACAAAACCCGCTAAACGCTTGAAATACTGCGTTTCAGCGGGTTTTCACATGGCACCCCCGAGATGATTCGAACATCCGACGCACGGTTTAGGAAACCGACGCTCTATCCCCTGAGCTACGGGGGCACACTTCACAGTTTTTAAACTGCGTTATTATCATAACACACTTTCCACCAGAATTTCAACATGCAATCCTGCGGGGATCTAAAAATATTCAGCACACAGTAAAGACAAATACCGTCAAATCATCTTTTTCCTTGCCCTTGTAATTTTTTAAAGTTTGCTCCACAATCGCATCACACATAATTTCAGGCTCCTGTGGAGGAACCGCAGCAATCGTCTCTTTCAGCCATCTCATAGTCAAATCTTCCCGCCTGGAATCCATTACTCCGTCAGAAATCATAATGACCTCATCCCCGGCTCTCAATTCTGCTGAAACATAATCTGCTTTCAGTCCATTAACAATTCCCATAGGCATTGCCGGCACCGTCAGCATCTCGACACGATTTTTCCGTCTGATAAAGGTCGGCGCTGCACCAATCTTATAGAACCTCATTTTCCCGGTCTTCCGGTGAAATACCCCAAGATCTATCGTTGAAAACATTTCTTTTTCTGCATTAAGAAGCATCACTTCATTTAGAAGCTGCAATGCCGTCTCTTCCTCCATACCGGTTTCCAAAAGACGGATCACCATAGCAGCTGCCAGGCGGCTCTCTTTGCCAGCCTCTCTTCCCTTGCCCATTCCATCACTGATTACTGCTGCAAAACGGTTCCCCGGAAGCTCTCCCCACATACAGCTGTCGCCGGAAACCATATGATTTCCCGCCTCTCCTGCCCATGCAGTCCGAATATGAAAATCAGCTGCTCCCCTTTTTCCAGATCGGGCCGGTTCTCTTTTTAAACGATTCAGCATTTGGGAAACTGCTTTAAACTGGTATGACATCAGCACTCTCCGATCATTTTGAAACTCAAACAATGCTGCAAGTTCATCAAAAATTCTTCCCAGGCTGTCTATTCTCCCTGCAGTATACATGGCCTCTGCCCTTTCGCGGGAAGAGCTGTACCCGAGCAGGGAGCAAAGAAAGGATTCAAGGAGGGAAAGCCATTTTTTCGGCAGAAAAAGCAAGACGGCAGCTGCTGCCAACGGTGCGTAAGCAGGTAAGACATCGCTTGTAAGAGTCTTAAGAGAAGCTGTTCCCATAATGGCTGCTGCAAAACACAAAGCAGTGACTGCCTTGCTTTGACCCTTGAAAAGACCGGCTGTAAGTCCTCCCAGAGCCAAAAGTAAAGTAATTCCGGAACTGCCGCCGCAAAGCAGCAGTAAAAAGCCGGAGGCAAAGCCAGCAAACAGACCTTCCATGGCACCCAGCAGATAACCAAAAAATAAGGTTATAATCATCGCTGCCGGGAGGACAAGCCACTCAAAGCCCATTCCGGAAATTGTCAGAAGAACAACAGTCGTTAAAGCCAGCAATCTGCTTGCAGATCCCTTACATGCACTGTCTTTTCCTGTCATTTGGAAAAACACGTAAAAAATACCGCACAGGGCAGCAACTACGGCTCCTTCAAAGAGCAGTCCGCTAAGCGAGAGACGGTATGTAAGGCCTGATGCCATCGCAAACAGGCTCTGTGAAATCACAGTAACCGCCCCTGCCAGAACTGCTCTGTGCCGGATGTCAAGCCCAAGCTTTGCAGTGAGAAAAAAAATCAGTGTGCACCCGCATAATGCCGCAGCATCTCCCCCTACCGGCGCTCCTGCTTTATAGCAAGTAAACAGCCCCAGCAGCATAACAGGCAGCACAAGTGCATTTCCCATACGAATGGAAAGAAGTACGGACAGCAGTGCAATAGATGCCGGGAACATATCCCCTTCAAATCCGACTCTGCTGATAAAAAATCCGGCTAACAGCAAAAAAGCTTGTCCCGGCAGTCCGTATCCTCCCTCCTCCTTCTTTACAGAGGATCTTTTGCTTGTTAACTCCATCCTGCCCCTCCTTATCACGATCTCCTATATTATAGCTTTCGCCAAAATTTTACTTTGTCGAAAGAAGGGAGCACAGGCTGATTTTTTTACGACAAATTTCCCTATTGGATTCCAAAGAACCGCTTGGCATTCATAAGGGTCTGTTTTGCCACTGCTTCTAGCGTCATACCTTTGATCTCTGCTATCTTTCCTGCAGTATACTCTACATAAGGCGGGATATTTCGCTTTCCCCGAAACGGCTCGGGAGTCAGATACGGAGAATCAGTCTCTACAAGCAGATGTTCCAGCGGAATCGCTTCTGCAACCGCCCTTGTTTTCTTATTGTTTTTGTAAGTCACCGGTCCGGCAATAGAGATGGTCGCCCCCAGCTTTACATACTGTTCTGCCAGCTCTCTGCTCCCGGAAAAGCAATGAAGCAGCACTCGTGCATCGCCACTTCCATCAGGACGCAGCGGAAAGCAGTCCTTTCTTTCGGATGAAAAAGCGCCCTCTTCCTTTAGGATATCCATTACCTCCTGATCTGCCTCTCTGGCATGGATTACAATCGGCATTTTCAGCTCATTGGCAAGGCGGATCTGCTGCCGAAACCAGTAGCGCTGCACTTCACGGTCAGAATAATCATAGAAAAAGTCAAGACCGATCTCTCCGACAGCCTGTACCTTATCTCTTTGAGCCAGCTCTCTTATCTCAGCCAGCTGTGCATCATCCATATCTTTTGTATCATGGGGATGGCACCCTACTGCTGCATAGCACCAGGGAAGGCGCCGGGCATGTTCTGCTGCCAGTGCAGAACTTTCCGGATTAAAACCGATATCCATCACATAGTCTAGCTTGGAGTTTTCGATTTTCTGTATCAGTGCCTCTCGTTCTTCCTGGGAAAAAGATTCATTATTAATATGCGCATGTGAATCAAATAACATAAATTCCTCCTATGAATAAGCCGGGCATACCCTGCCCGGCCTCTTATGCTTCTTATTTAAGATACTGCATTTCCATCTTCTGCTGCTGTAGAAACAAATTCAAGTCTCGCTTTTCCGTCTATTTCATTATCTGCAAACAGAATCATCCCTTTTGACTCCAGACCTCTCAGTTTTCTCGGCTTCAGGTTGGCTACTACGACAACTTTCTTTCCAACGCACTCTTCCGGTTTGAAATGTGCTGCCACACCGGAAATGATCTGTCGTTTTTCTGTTCCCATTTTCACCTGGAAAACCAGGAGCTTGTCTGCCTTCGGATGCTTTTCTGCTGAAAGGATTGTACCTACCCGCAGATCTATTTTATCAAAATCCTCGAACTGAATTTCATCTTTCAACTCCAGAGGAATATTGTCATCCTCTTTTGTGCCTTTCATTGCTTCCAGCTCTTCCAGTTCCTTTTCAATATCCAGTCTCGGGAAAATAGGCGCTCCTTTTTTCACCTGTTCGCCCTGCATCATATCAAAGGTAAAAGCATCTTCCCATGCTACATCAGCATACCACAGTCCCAGCTGCTTGCGGATTTCATTGGAGGTTGTATGCATGAACGGATAAATCAGAACAGAAACAATCCGCAGCGTTTCTGCCAGGTTATGAAGCACAGTATCCAGTCGCGGCTTTTTGTCTTCTTCTTTTGCCAGAATCCAAGGTGTGTTCTCATCAATGTATTTATTGGCACGTCTTACGGCAACCCAGATTTCTTCCAGAGCCTGGTTGAATTCAAACTTATCCATATGGCTTTCCACTTTGTCTGCCGCAGAAACTGCAATCTGTTTCAGGTCTTTGTCTGTGTCTGTTTCTTCTCCGGAGGTTTCCGGCACATAGCCGCCATTGTATTTCTCAATCATGGATACAGTCCTGGAAACCAGATTTCCCAGATCGTTTGCCAAATCGTAGTTCATTCTCTTGAGCATTACTTCATTGGTATAAACGCCATCCTGTCCGAATGTATATTCTCTGAGAAGGAAATATTTCAGGGCATCTATGCCGTAACGTTCAATGAGTTTGGCCGGATCTACTACGTTTCCTTTGGATTTAGACATTTTACCGCCTTCCAGCAAAAGCCATCCGTGTCCCAGTACCTGCTTTGGAAGAGGCAGCTCCATGGACATGAGCATTGCCGGCCAGATTATAGTATGGAACCGTACAATTTCTTTCCCGACCAGGTGGACATTCACCGGCCAGTATTTTTCATATAATTCCGGATCATCCGGATATCCCAGTGCTGTAATATAGTTTGTAAGGGCATCGAGCCATACATAGATAACGTGTTTTCCATCAATCGGCACAGGAATCCCCCAATCGAAAGTGGATCTGGAAATGCAAAGATCTTCCAGTCCCTGTTTAACAAAAGAAATCATTTCGTTTCTTCTGCTTTCCGGCTGCAGGAATTCGGGGTTGTTTTCAAAGAGTTCCAGGAGCTTGTCCTGATATTTGGAAAGACGGAAAAAGTAGGCTTCTTCTTTTGCTTTTTCTACCGATCTGCCGCAGTCCGGGCATTTTCCATCAATCAGCTGGCTTTCTGTCCAGAAGGATTCGCAAGGCGTACAGTACATGCCTTCGTATTCTCCTTTGTAGATATCTCCCTTTTCATAAAGCTGCATGAAAATCTTCTGTACCCGTTCTACGTGACGAGGTTCTGTTGTACGAATGAAATCGTCATAGGAAATCTCCATTGTCTTCCACAGTTCTTTGATGCCGCCTACGATTTTGTCTACGTATTCCTGAGGCGTTACTCCCTGTTCTTTTGCAATGGTTTGGATTTTCTGTCCATGCTCATCTGTTCCGGTTAAAAACCGTACATCATACCCGGAAAGCCGCTTGAAGCGTGCCATGGCGTCTGCCATTACAGTGCAGTAGGTGTGGCCAATATGAAGGCCTGCGCTCGGATAGTAAATAGGCGTTGTAATATAATAGGTGCCTTTTTTTTCTGTCATTTTTTTCATTCCTTTCTGGTGCTTCCTCGAATGAGAGGAGGCTGTATTAACTTTTAGAATATCATGCTTTGTGAATGCCGTCAATGAAGTAAAAGCTTCCTCTCTTTAAAAATCGAGTAGGGGCTAACTTGTAGCCCCTCTCACACCACCGAGCATGCCGTTCG
>CAUWJW010000193.1:0-5289 GCA_963558985.1 uncultured Clostridia bacterium
TGTGACGGTGGTATCCAATATAAGCCGCGGTGCAGTGAAGAAAATCAATAAGAATCTGTTCAAGATTCTTATTCATTCCGTATAAATTCGAGGAAATCATTAAAATCCTCAAAGCTGCTCTGGATGAATTCATATAAGATAGGTTCTTTGAACTCATATTTGGCAGTAGCCACAAGATAAGGAGCCAGGATGCTCTTGCGAAGTTCTTTTTCCAGCGCATGAATGCCGCTTAGGCTGCAGGAAGAGATAATAAGCTGCCCGAAATCTGTAATGTAGTAAAGACCGGATACGTCCTCGCTGAGACGGAAAATCCGTTTGTTCACATGATTGTTATTTTTGTTGAAAGCAAGGAACAGATTGCCGTTTTCGTGAGATGTCATCATTGTATTAAAAAACATCTGCCGCATGCTTTCACTGAACTCTTCCGGATTCATAAGAACTTCGTAGACTGTAACGAATTCCGGCTTAGACAGCATCATAGCGGCCTCGGCGGAGCTGACAGGAAACCCGGAGCATTTGCGGAAGGACGTAATCCTGTGATTCTGCAGCGTCAGTTCGGACACCAGCAGCCAGTACTGATCATCATACTCAATGAGAGACTCACAAAGGTAAGAGTCCGGCTCGTAGTCATTGCGGTCAATTGTATTTTTGCAAAGGGAAGCAGGCTTGTGCTCCTGATAGATCTCCAGAGGAAAGTGAGCGCCGCACAGCCATGCAGCAGCTTCGTAATCGTGGCCGAAACACCGCATCAAAAAGTAGTTGAGTGCCTGATAATCGGATATTACAGGATCGCACAGCTTCTTGCGCAGCGCTTTTTCTTCGCTGGGACTTAAGTCTGCAGGCGGATCCAGCAGAAAGCTGTATTCTGCTGGATCATCAGGAAGCGACAGACCGTGCTCTTTATTAAAGTCGGCATATCGGCAGAGAAGATAGCGAGCCTCCCGTTCGGTTACTTCCTGCTTTTTTCCGCCGAGCCCGCCGATGAGCGTCTGTTCGATAGAGGCAATCTCCTCTACATTGTTTCCTGTAATGCCTTTGTAAGTTTCAAATCCATATTCCTCAGCATCCAGATAAAAGAACTGATGCAGATCAGAAGTCATATGTTCGTATTCCAGTTTCCAGTGAATGTAAAGCCCTACAACACCCATAAGGCGGGTGTCGGTAACATAGGCTCCCAGAAAATATCGTTTATCGGCCTCCCTTGGCAGAGAAAGCCCGCCCTGGATTACCGTAAAGTTTGATTTAGTCAAATTAACACCTCTTAAAAATATAATATATTAAAGTATAACCTATTTTTTAAAAATTACAAGTAGGAACACCCCTATTGACAAGTCCTGAAAAAAGTATATAATAAATGTCAAACACAAAGTTAATAAGAATAAATCCTTATTAAGAGCGGCAGAGGGAATAGGCCCAGCGAAGCCCGGCAACCTGGAAGTTTCTACAGAACAGACAAGGTGCTAAATCCTACAGAATATTGTATTCTGAAAGATGAGGAAGATAACAGAAATGACCTCTTCTTTTAGAAGAGATTTTTTTATTATGCAGGAAATATCGGGTCTTTGATATTTTCGCAAGAACGCAGAGTCTGCCGAGCTGCAATCGGCACAGCTGACTTTGCACAAATCAAATTACAGGAGGGGAATACATTATGAAGAAACTTTTTACATCAGAATCTGTAACAGAAGGACATCCGGATAAAATATGCGATCAGATTTCAGATGCTATTCTGGATGCTATTTTTGAAAATGATCCAAACGGGCGTGTTGCAGCTGAAACAACAGTAAATACCGGCTATGCGATGGTGATGGGAGAGATTACCACGCAGTGCTACATTGATATTCAAAAAATTGCAAGAGAAGTAATCTGTGACATCGGCTATACAAAGAGCGACTATGGCTTTGACGGAAATACATGCGCTGTTTTAACTGCTATTGACGAGCAGTCACAGGATATTGCCATGGGTGTTGATAAAGCTCTGGAATATAAGGAAGGCTCTCTCAGCGATGAAGAGGAAGAGACCGGAGCAGGCGATCAGGGCATCATGTTCGGATATGCATGTAATGAAACGCCGGAGCTGATGCCGATGCCGATTGCCATGGCCCATAAGCTGGCAAAGAGGCTGACAGAAGTGCGGAAAGCAGGGCTGCTGCCGTATCTGAGACCTGACGGAAAAACACAGGTAACAGTGGAATACGATGATGATCAGGTAAAGCGGATTGATACTGTACTGGTTTCTTCCCAGCACGATCCGGATGTGTCCCAGGAACAGATTCGCAAAGATATTATCGAGCAAGTAATCAAACCGATTATTCCTGCAGAACTTCTTGATGACGATACAAAATATTTTGTAAATCCGACAGGAAAGTTTGTGATTGGCGGGCCGCATGGAGACTCGGGACTGACAGGAAGAAAGATTATTGTAGATACTTATGGAGGCTACGCCCGTCACGGCGGCGGCGCCTTCAGCGGAAAAGACCCTACAAAAGTGGACCGCTCCGCAGCTTATGCAGCCAGATATGCAGCAAAGAATCTTGTAGCTGCAGGTCTTGCAGATAAATGTGAAATTCAGCTGGCCTATGCCATCGGTGTGGCAAAACCGGTCTCCATTCTGGTAGACTCCTTTGGAACAGGGAAGGTATCTGACGATAAACTGGCGCAGCTGGTACAGGAAACCTTTGACCTGAGACCGGCAGCCATTATCCGGGAACTGGATCTGAGAAGACCGATTTACCGTAATCTTGCCGCATATGGACATTTTGGAAGGACAGATCTTGATGTTTCCTGGGAAAAGACAGATAAGGCACAGATTCTGAGACAGAAGGCCGGTATCTAACGACGCACAAAAATGGGGGCAGCGGGCATAGAGTACAGTAAGAAAACAGAACAAGACCCTGTAATCGAGGAGGAATGAGAAATGGGCATAAAAGTAGCAAAATTCGGCGGATCCTCTGTGGCAGATGCTATACAGATCGGAAAGACAAAAAACATCATAGAAGCAGATCCGGATCGCAAGTATATTGTAGTTTCTGCACCGGGAAAGCGGTTTGACGGAGACACAAAAGTGACAGATCTTTTGTATCTGTGCAAGACGCATATCGAGCACAACCTGCCTTATGAGCAGCTGTTCCAGGTGGTGTGCGACCGCTATAAGGTAACAGAGGTAAACCTGGGTGTGGAAGTAAACATCCAGAAGCATCTGGATGAAATCCGGGCCAACCTGGAAAAAGGAGCGACAGCCGATTATGTGGCCAGCCGTGGAGAATATCTCAATGCTATTTTAATCGCAGCATATTTAGGGTATGATTTTGTAGATGCATCCGGGCTGATTCAGTTCAGTGCCAAGGGAAGACTTCTTCCGGAAGAGACAAACCAGGCGCTTAGGGAAGAGCTGGCAAAGCATGACCGGGCAGTACTCCCCGGATTTTACGGCTCCGGACATGACGGAAAGGTTAAAACCTTCAGCAGGGGGGGCTCAGATATTACAGGCGCACTAGTGGCGCGTGCAGTAGAGGCCGAAGTATATGAAAACTGGACTGATGTTTCAGGATTCCTTATGGCTGATCCGAGAATTGTGCCGGAAGCAAAACCCATCAGTACGATTTCTTACAAAGAGTTACGGGAACTGTCCTACATGGGAGCATCTGTACTTCATGAAGATGCTATCTACCCGGCCAGAGTTGCGGATATTCCGATTAATATCCGAAACACAAACAGACCGCAGGATGAAGGGACGCTCATCACAGCTGAAGCTGCCCCTCTGGAAGCAGGGCAGATCATTACAGGGATCGCGGGAAGCAAGGACTTTACTGTAATTGCAGTGTATAAGAACATGCTCAGCGATGAAAGAGGATTCATACGGAGAATGACGGGGATTTTGGAGGACTTTGATATTCCTCTGGAGCACCTGCCTACCGGAATCGATACGGTATCTGTTGTAATTGCCAATAAGTATATTGACGGCAGACAGGACGAAATCGTAGAAGAGTTTGAAAAACAACTGAAGCCGGACAGTATCGATGTAATCGAAAATGTTGCGCTGATTGCCACAGTTGGATATGGTATGTCAGATCGTCCGGGTGTATCTGCAGCACTTTTCACAGCACTTGCAGAAGCCGGAATCAATATTCGCATGATTGACCAGGGATCCAGCGAAATGAATATTATTGTAGGTGTAAAGAACGAATCGTTTGAAAAAGCGATTCAGGCAATTTACGATGCTTTTGTAAAATAAAAAGAAAGAACAGGGGAAAGCGGGGGTATCGCAGAAACATCGGTTTGAATGATGTGTGCGGTACCCTCGTTGGTATAGAAATAAAGGAGAAACCTATGGATATTTGGAGTATACTGGGGATTCGGCAAACCGGTGAGAAAGAGGAGATACAGAGAGCTTACAGAAGCAGACTGGCGCACACCAATCCGGAGGATGATCCGGAAGGTTTCATGGAACTGCGCCAGGCATTTGAAGAGGCGGTACGGGCAGCAGATGAACGAAAAGAAGGGATGCAGGAAAAGCCGCAATGGGCAGAAGGACCTGTGGGAGCATGGATCGAAAAAGTGGATGCTGTGTACAGCCGTTTTTCCAGAAGAATTGACACCGGAGAGTGGGAGCGGCTTTTGCAGGAGGAGGTATGTCAGAACTTAGATACCTGCATTGCAGCAAGAGATGCGCTGCTGGAATATATGATGGAACACTTCTTTTTGCCGCAGAAGGTTTTGCAGCTTCTGGATCGCCAATTTGCACTTTGTGAAAATAAAGCAGAGCTGATGGAACATTTTCCGCCGGATTTCCTGAATATCGCTGTTTTTGAATCCATAGGGAGGCAGGAATATCCGCCGTACGAATATTTGTATGGAGATGATGAACTTCCTTTTGAAGCGTATCTCAGACTAAGCGCATCTCTGAACCTCTGCATCGGAAAAGGTGATACTGTGCAGGCAGAGCAGCTGATTGCGGATATGGAGGCTACCGGAATCACAGGTCCGTTCCTGCAGATTGACAAGGCAAAAGTTCTGTGCCAGCAGGAACGGTTTCGAGAGGCAGAGCAGCTGATTGTGGAGCTTCTCCCGGAGTACGGAGATGTGGAGGAAGTGCTGCTGATGCAGGGAGACATTTCCTTTTTTCTGGGAAATTATGAAGCTGCGTCAGAGAGCTATGAGCAGATTCTTCAAAATGAACCGGAATCTCATTGGGCAAAGTTCGGAAGAGCTAAATGTCTGACCAAAAAAGGCGCATACAAGGAGGCGGGCGAGATTTTTTCCGGCCTGCTTCAGGAGGATCCGTATGAT
>CAUWJW010000194.1:0-5183 GCA_963558985.1 uncultured Clostridia bacterium
GGGATCATTAGAAAACCTCGATAAGATAGGAGGAATAAAAGACGATATTATGAAAAATTTACCCGGAAGAAGTCTCAGACTTCTGAAAAAAAGGAAAAAACTTCTTTTAGGAACAGCTGCTCTGCTTTTGGCAGGAGTATCCGTAGCAGCAGGGACGGTCATTGTTCCTTCGGACTTTGAAATTCCCGTTCGTCTGGCTGACGGGGAAGTGATTACACCGCCCTGGTATGTCACAGTAGACGGACAGTCCGTGGCACTTGTGGACAGCAAAGAGGATGCCAGAGAAGTAGTGAAGCAGGTGACAGATCAATACCGAAATGAAAAGACTGTCCATGCGCAGATTGAGGAAAAGACAGCGCTTCGAGAAATGACGCTGAAAAACGGAGCGAAAAAACCGGAGATTCTTACAGTAGAAGAGGCTGCAGAAGCTATTACTTCCGGCAGAGAAATGACTGTGCGTACAACGGAAGTGGTAAAAGAGAAAGAACCGATTACTTTTAAAAGAGTGGTTGAAAAGACCGATGAACTGTTTGAAGGACAGTCCATTATAAAAAGAAAGGGAAAAGAAGGGCTGAAAGAAGTAACACGCAAAGTCACAAGAGAAAACGGCAGAATGGTGGAAGAAACCGTACTGGAAGAAAAACTTCTGAAAAAGGCTCGTGCAGAGGTAACTCTGGCAGGGACAGCAGAGGCGCCTGTGCCGATTGCTGTATCTGAAAGCAGCAGGCAAAAGGGAAACGGAAGCCTTGCAGCGCCCTTGACCTCTATCAAAGTGACTTCGGGGTTTGGTCCAAGATGGGGAAGGACACATCTTGGTGTGGATTTGGGCATGCCTGCAGGAGAGCCGGTGCTGGCTTCTGACAGCGGAACTGTTATTTTCAGCGGATACAGCGGCAGCTACGGCAATCTTGTTAAACTGGATCATGGGAACGGAATGGTTACCTATTATGCGCACTGCAGCAGCCTTCTGGTTTCTCAGGGGCAGAGTGTAGAAAAGGGACAGACTATCGCCCAAGTAGGCTCAACAGGGAATTCTACAGGACCTCACCTTCACTTTGAAGTCCGAATAAACGGTCAGAATGTAGATCCCATGGGTTACTTTTAAAGGAAAATCAAAGGATGACAAATTTAATCCACCGTTGTATAATATAAGGCAGGTATGATTACCTGTCTTATATTATTTTAATATCAATAAGGATGTGGGAAGAGAACAATGTCATTTTTTAAAGCAATACGCGAAGATATACAGACCGTACTGAAGAAAGACCCGGCGGCAAGAAACGGATTTGAAGTGCTGCTGTGCTACCCGGGAGTATGGGCACTTATCTGGCACAAACCGGCACACTGGTGTTACCGGCACCACCTGAAACTGCTGGCCAGGATTATTTCTCAATTGACAAGGTGGTTTACCGGAATTGAGATTCATCCCGGGGCAACGATCGGAAGAAGATGCTTTATTGACCACGGCATGGCAGTGGTAATTGGAGAAACAACAGAAATCGGCGACGATGTGACGATTTATCAGGGTGTTACTCTGGGGGGGACAGGGAAAGACACAGGTAAACGGCATCCCACAATCGGAAACAGGGTAATTGTCAGTTCCGGAGCCAAAGTTCTGGGACCTTTCCGAGTAGGAAATGATGTAAAGATCGGGGCAGGATCTGTCGTACTTAAGGAAATTCCGGATGGATGCACAGTAGTGGGCATACCCGGAACCATAGTAAAACGCAGCAAACCGACAAACGAAGATCTTAACCAGGTAGATCTGCCGGATCCGATTGCAGTGGAAATGGAATGTCTGCGGAGACGTGTTGTTATGCTTGAAAATAAATTAAGGGAAAGAGAAAAGGAACTGGAAGATGAAAATTTATAATACACTGACAAGAAAAAAAGAGGAATTTGTACCTATTGATAAAGACGAAATCAAGATTTATGTGTGCGGACCTACCGTATATAATTATTTTCATATAGGAAACGCAAGACCTTTTGTAGTTTTTGACACTCTGCGCAAATATCTGGAATATAGAGGAAACAAAGTAAAATTCGTACAGAACTTTACAGACGTGGATGATAAAATTATTAACAAAGCCAGAGAAGAAGGCAAAGAAGCCGGAGAAATCAGCGAAAAGTACATTGAAGAATATTATAAAGACGCAGCGGCTTTAAATGTGAAGAAGGCCACCGTGCATCCAAAAGTAACGGAAAATATGAACGAGATTATTACATTTGTAAAAGATCTCATTGATCTGGGATATGCTTATGAAGTAGACGGGGATGTTTACTACAGCACAAGAGCATTTAAAGATTACGGGAAACTGTCGGGTCAGAACATCGAAGATCTGGAATCCGGCGCACGTATCGAAATAGGTGAAAAGAAAAAGGATCCTTTGGATTTTGCACTGTGGAAAGCCAGAAAAAGTGAAGATGAGATTGCATGGGAATCTCCGTGGGGGGTGGGACGCCCGGGCTGGCATATCGAATGCTCCACCATGTCCAAGCGCTACCTGGGAGATACTATCGATATCCATGCAGGGGGACAGGATCTGACCTTCCCGCACCATGAAAACGAAGTGGCACAGTCAGAAGCGCATAGCGGGAAACAGTTTGCAAACTACTGGATGCACAATGGATACATCACCATTGATAATGAAAAAATGTCAAAATCCAAAGGGAATTTCTTTACAGTGAGAGATATTCTGAAAAGCTACGATGGAGAAGTAATCCGGTTTTTCCTGCTTTCCGGTCACTACCGCAGTCCGATCAACTTTAGCGACAGCCTGATGGAACAGGCCAAAAACGGTCTTTCTCGTATGCAAAACTCCAAAAGCAACCTGAAACATCTGATTAAGACCTGCGAAGGAAGTATGACAGAAGAAGAGAAGCAGACGCTGGAAAGCTTTGATCGCTACAGACAGGAATTCGTAAAAGCCATGGATGACGATCTGAATACAGCAGATGCCATTTCTGCGGTTTTTGAACTGATTACAGCTGTTAATACAGCAGTCAAAGACGGTGCATCAAAAGAATTTGCACAAAAATCACTGGAAGTCCTGATGGAGCTTGCTACAGTACTGGGACTTCTGCAGCAGGATGGAGAAGAAGATTCCGTTGACGAGGATATTCGGGCGCTGGTAGAAGAACGTCAGGCGGCAAGAAAAAATAAAGATTTTGCCAGAGCGGATGAGATTCGGGATCTCCTGAAAGAAAAGGGAATTATTCTGAAAGACACGCCGCAGGGAGTACAGATCATAAAAGAATGAATAAAACAGAAGTAAAAAATATCAATACAACAGCACTGGCTTACTTAGGTGATGCTGTTTATGAAGTGGCAGTACGCAAGTTTATTATGGAGACCGGTCAGCATCATGCGGACCGGCTTCATCAAATTGCCATAAGATTTGTTCGTGCAGAAGGGCAGGCCTTTGCCATCAAACAGCTGATGAAGGAACTGTCTGAAGAAGAGCAGGCTCTGGTGAAGAGAGCCCGCAACCGAAAGATTACTTCTAAGCCAAAGCATACACATCCGGTTACCTATAAGCTGGCAACAGCCTTTGAAGCTTTTATCGGATACCTGTATCTGGCCGGAGAAACAGAACGGCTGGACTGGTTTATCGACAGAGCTATCACAATAATCAATCAACGCGGAGCATAATTATGGCAAAGAAAAAGAAGAAAGTGCGTAATAAAGCCAGAGATATGATAGGCGATTATTATAAGACGAATAATCAATACACAAAAGAAAACCGGGCCAGACAAGAAGCCGAAGGCCGGCCCAAAGGAGGGAGAAACCTCAGCAATACAGAGAAAACGTATATCGTGATTATTGTGCTGGGGCTTATTGGCATTTTTGTAAAATACGTAATTTTTTAAGACGGGAGCAATGAATGAGCAAAGCGGACAAACTATTTGTAAATATGTGCAGTGAAATACTGGAACACGGGTTTTCTTCAGAAGGACAGACTGTGCGGGCCAGATGGGATGACGGGACACCGGCACACACAATCAAAGCTTTTGGCGTGGTGAACAGATATGATCTTGGGGAAGAATTTCCGGCTCTGACATTAAGACCGACAGCAATCAAATCGGCGGTGGATGAGATGCTGTGGATCTGGCAGAAAAAATCAAATAACATCAAAGATTTAAATAGCAGAATATGGGATGAATGGGCTGATGAAGACGGTTCAATCGGAAAAGCATACGGCTATCAGCTGGGAGTCAAATACCGTTTTCCGCACGGAGAAATGGATCAGGTGGATAATGTTTTGTGGCAGCTGAAGCACACACCCTGCTCCAGAAGGATTCTGACCAATATCTACAATTTTCAGGACTTGACAGAGATGGGGCTGGAACCATGCGCCTACAGTATGACTTTTAATGTAACGGGAAATAAGCTTAATGCCATACTCAATCAGAGATCCCAGGATATTTTGACTGCAAACAACTGGAATGTAGTGCAGTATGCTGTTTTGGTCCACATGTTTGCACAGGTGTGCGGTCTGGTTCCGGGCGAGCTGATTCATGTCATTGCAGACGCCCATATTTACGACAGACATGTGCCCATTATAAAAGAAATGATACAAAGACCCCAGTATCCGGCACCTGAATTCACACTGAATCCGGATATAAAAGATTTTTATGACTTTACAGTAGATGATATAAAAATCGAAAACTATGAAAAAAACCCGCAGATTAAAAATATTCCTGTGGCGATTTAGGAGTTTTGGATGAATATAATTGTAGTAGTAGATGAGAACTGGAATATTGGGAAAGACGGCGGACTTCTGGTTCACCTTTCCGGAGACTTGAAGTACTTTAAAGAAAAAACTTACGGAAAGACCGTTGTTGTGGGAAGGAAGACGCTGGAATCTTTTCCGGGAGGAAAACCGCTGCCGGGCAGGACAAATATTGTACTGACACACAAGGAAGACTATCAGCCCGATGGCTGCACAGTCTTTCATTCAAAAGAAGAATTTCTTATGGCGGCAGGCAGCAAGACGGATGAAATTTTTATTTGTGGCGGAGAACAGATTTACAGACAGTTTTTAGAAGACTGTAACCGCTTTTTTATAACAAAGATCTATGACAGCTTTCCGGCAGACCGCTCGTTCCCTGATCTGGACCGGTATGAAGATGTGCAAATCGTATGGAAGAGTGATGTAAAGGAAGAAAAAGGTATATCTTAT
>CAUWJW010000195.1:0-5081 GCA_963558985.1 uncultured Clostridia bacterium
TTTTTTAATATCTTTTAAACTGTCATATGTATTGGAATACAGACCTTCATAAGCTGCTGTCAAAGGCTCGCCAACAACCTCCCTTGTCAGATGCATTAAAATCCTCCAAAAAAGGACCCTGTTCAAAAAAGTTATAATCTACGCTACCTTCCATTGTTGCCGTATTAGGTGTTACATTATCTGCAAATGCTACAATTTCTAAATCAATTCCGTCTTTTTTCAGATTTTCCTGAGCAGCCATTACGATATCCTTGAAGTAAAATTCTTCCATTGTTGCAACTTTAATTTTTGTACCTTCAAGTGAAGTGCCGCCTTTCTTCGCCTCTTCTGAAGTATCATTCCCGCCACATGCACCAAGAACGACCATTATCATGATAATTACTAACAAACTAACTGTTTTTTTTCATTTGTACCCTCCTTGCTAATACCTTTAATAACTTTTACAACCTCTTTGTTAGCATACTTAATATTATAAGTAATATGTACATCATATTCTGTAAGATGATGATTAATCCAACAGTCAGATTACCGCCTAGATCAATCGGATAGTCTGTCACAATTTCAAATCCATTAATTTTTGTTTTGGTTTTAAAACCTCCCGGAAAAGTTAATTCAAGTTCTTTCATTTCTTCCTCCTTTATTTATATAGAATTATTATAAAAACCTAAAATTGTTTCCTATATTTGGCTATTTGATAATTTGGTTCCAATCCATTGAATGGTCTGAACAAAGGCTATTAATACAAAAACCGTACTATACATGATAATATTATCAAAATTCTGGTATCCATACATAATCGCAAGAGCTCCTAATCCGCCTGCACCAATTGCACCTGCTGCTGACGAAGTGCTTAATATCGCTATTATCCCTGTTGTAATATTCTGAATCAAGGAAGGCATGGATTCTTTCAGAACAACTGTACGGATAATCTGAAAGTCAGATGCTCCCATAGACTGAGCCGCTTCAATGATTTCCCGATTTACTGTAGAAAAGCTTGTCTCAAATAGCCTAGCACAAAAACATGCCCCTACTATAGTTAATGGTACCAATGCAGCAACTCGTCCAATACTTGTGCCTACAATTAACCTTGTTAGCGGAATAATTGATACCATTAAAATTAAAAACGGAAATAAGCGAACAACATTTACAATCGTACTAATTGTACTGTAAATAAACTTATTCTCTCTAAGGCTATTTTCATTTGTCATATAAAAAACAACCGATAGAATTAATGCAATCCCAACAGATAAAATCGAAGAGATCACAACCATAAAAATAGTATCTATTAAAGATTCCACAAATATGGTTTTAAAAAAATACGCATAATCATATCTCATTTTGTAATTACCTCATATTTTATTTTTTGCATCTCCATAAAATTTTTTGTCATATCTATATCTTTGTTTTCAATTTCAATAGTTCCAATAAATGAGTTTCCACTCTTGTACTTTTCGATTCCACCCTCTAAAAGGTTGCAATTAATTCCTGCCTTCTGATAAATATCTTGAAAGAAAGTTTTATATTGATCATTTTCAATGCAAATTCTCAATCCAATTTTATTTTTTGAAATAGTTTCTTGTTCTCCACCTATTAATCCCTAAAGAGAATCTGATTGGCTTAAAAAAATCTCTTTTACCTCTCCATCAATGGCTATTTTACCATGCTTTAACAAAGCCATTCTGTCACAGACTTGCCGAACCACCTCCATCTGATGTGTAACCAGCAAAATCGTAATGCCCCACTCTCGATTAATTTCTTTTAAAAGACCAAGAATTGACTGAGATGTCTTTGGATCAAGCGCCGATGTCGCTTCATCACTCAACAAATATTTAGGATGCATTACCAGCGCCCTAGCAATCGCAACTCTTTGTTTTTGCCCACCAGATAGTTCTCGTGGAAGCCTTTTTTCTTTATCAGTAAGATGCACCACTTCAAGTATCGATTTAACTTGCTTTTTTATCTCTGAATCTTTATAGTTCCATATTTTCATTGGATATGCGATATTATCATAAACATTTGCTCTTTCAAGAAGAGAAAAATTCTGAAAGATCATTCCAATATTCTTTCTAAACTCCCTAAGCTCTCTTCCTTTTTTAAGCTTACTTCAACCCCATCCACCTTCAAAGAGCCGCCATCAAACCATTCACGCACCTTAGAAGCGTAGATTTACCCTGTCCGCTTTCGCCCACAAGTCCATAAATTTCCCCCTCATTGACTGACAAATTAATATCTTCAAGAACCTGCAATTCATTAAATTTTTTATTCAAGCCTTCTATGTGTATCATTTTATCCTCTATATCATTAGTAGCAAAAATCTTCCAACTTATTTCATGTTTATTATTATGAACTACTTAATTATTACGGTCCAATATATATTTTTCATGGAATAAATTGAATATATTAAAAAAAAACTATTAGATCGGTCATTCCAGTTGCAATTTCAAGTCAAATTACTCTCTTCTTTCCAAATAAAGATCCTTACCTTTTACTGGGGCGGCAGACTTTACACTCCCTGAAAAATATGGTATCATGACTTATGTTGAATACATAACACAATTTGAAGAAAGGTGGAATTCCAAGTGAAAAGAATCAAGACTTTAGTATCACGTGATCTTGCAAAATCTGCTAAGACAGGCGGATGCGGCGAATGCCAGACTTCCTGCCAGTCCGCAAGCAAAACTTCCTGCAGCGTTGCCAACCAGCAGTGCGAACAGTGCAAGAACTAACAAAGCCGAAACAGCCAGATCTGACATATCGGTATTGATTGCTGCATTCCCTTTCACAGAGGATGCAGCTATTTTCTTCTTAGGAAAGGATAATCAACTATGATCCATCAATATAAATTAAACGGTTACAACATAGTTTTAGACGTAGAAAGCGGTTGTATCCATACAGTAGATGATGCGGCCTACGATATCATAGAACTTTACGAAACCACACCGCCCGACAAAATCATTTCCATCATCACACAGCGCCACGGCATCACAGAAGATGATGTGAAAGAAGTACTAGAGGACATAAAAACACTGAAACAGGAAAACAAACTCTTTACAAAAGATCTGTTTTCCGGACAGGCGGATCTTTTTAAAGAACGTCAGTCTGTTGTAAAAGCCCTCTGTCTCCATGTTGCCCACGCCTGTAATATGACATGCGGCTACTGCTTTGCCGGAAAAGGAGAATATCATGGTGAAAAAGCACTCATGAGTTATGAAGTGGGTAAACAAGCCCTTGACTGGCTCATCGAAAATTCCGGTTCGCGCCAAAATCTGGAAGTTGATTTCTTCGGCGGAGAACCGCTGCTCAATTTTGAAGTAGTCAAGCAGTTAGTCGCTTACGGACGATCCCGTGAAGAGGACTGCGGCAAAAAATTCCGGTTCACACTGACGACTAATGGAATCCTTCTTGATGATGAAGTCATCGAGTTTGCCAATAAAGAAATGAGCAATGTGGTAATCAGCCTGGATGGACGTCCGCAGGTAAATGACCATATGCGCAAAACCTTAGATGAAGGCGGAACTTATGAGCAGATTCTGCCTGCCTTTAAAAAGCTGGCTGAGACCAGAAAGCAAAAAGATTATTATATGCGGGGCACATATACCCATTACAATACAGACTTTGCCGATGACGTTCTGCACATGGCAGACCTTGGATTCAAAGAGCTGTCTATTGAACCTGTAGTAGCACCTCCTGATGCACCTTATGCCCTCAAGGAAGAAGATTTGCCTGTACTTTTATCTGAATATGAACGCCTTGCCTGTGAAATGCTGGAAAGAAAACGGGAAGGAAAAGGCAGAGATTTCACTTTCTATCATTATATGATTGACCTGACAGGAGGCCCCTGCATCGTAAAACGCATCTCCGGATGCGGTGTCGGCACCGAATATGTTGCGGTCACGCCTTCCGGCGATCTCTATCCATGCCATCAGTTTGTAGGTGAAGAAAAATTTCTCCTGGGAAATGTATGGGATGGGATTACAAACAAAGAAATCGGAAAGGAATTTCAGGGCTGCAATGTATATTCCCACAAGGAATGTCACGACTGCTTTGCCAAGCTTTACTGCAGCGGCGGATGCGCAGCCAATGCCTTCCATACAACCGGCTCCATTAACGGCGTTTACCAAATGGGATGTGAGCTGCACAAAAAACGCATCGAATGTGCCATTATGCTCAAAGTGGCTGAGATGTGCGAAGAACTGGATTAAGATACAAGAAGTCTGCAGGCGTTTACCGGTTTTCCCGGATAGCCTGCAGAAATACTTCGCCGTACTTTTTGAACTTCGTTTCCCCCACTCCTGACACTTGCAGCATTTCTTCTTTTGTCTGCGGTCTTCTGGCACACATTTCTTTCAGCGTCTTATCTGTAAATACCACATAAGGCGGCACACTCTGTGTTCTGGCGATCTTCATGCGCAGTTTTCTCAATACCTCAAACAGCTCAGGATCTGCAGCGCCATAATCAGCCCGCACATTTCCGGCTGCTTTTGCAGGCTTGCGTTCCTCTTTTGGCACTTTCATTTTCACAGTTTCTTTTCGCTGCAAAAGGGATTCTGCTCTGCTTCCCAGCTTCAGAACTGGATAGCGGTCATCCGTCTGCTGCAGATAATCCTCCAGCAGCAAAAAATCTGCTGCTTTTTTTAAAAATGCAAGACTCCTGTGAGACTCACTCCCGTAATAGTCATTTTCATCTAAATAATAGCGCTGTACCTTCTCCGTATGGCTCCCATGAAGCGTATCCACAATTACATTGAGCCCGTACCTTTCACCGCTGCTGTCTACACAGCCTGCAAAATGGCGCGCTGTTCCGGTGATATCCATCTCCTCGAATTGCGTGAGACAATTGATGCAGTTCCCGCAGTACCCGGGAGACTTTTCTCCAAAGTAATCCAGCATATAGTTGCGCAGACAGTTATTGGTATGACAGTAAAAGGTCATTTTTTTCAGACGGATCCGCTCCTGCTCCCGCACCCATTCCTGTTCTGCCTCGTCCAGTTCTTCATTTTCCCTGTTTTTTTCAATCAGAAACTGATTGGTCACCACATCTTTAGGACTGTACAGTAAAATACAGTCTGCCTTTTCCCCAT
>CAUWJW010000196.1:0-5058 GCA_963558985.1 uncultured Clostridia bacterium
TTCTTTGTGGAAGCAAGGGTCTTCTCCCGACTGCAGCACAATGGTTTTGTACCCTGCATCTACAGCCTGCTTTGCGGTATCCAGGATTTCTCCGGGCGCCATGCGGTATCGCTGTACCGCTGAATTACCGCTGTTAAGTCCGCAGTATGTGCACTTTCGTCCGCAGATATTGGAAAATTCTATAATCGCTCTGATGTGTACAATATCTCCCTTGGCCTGTTCCCTCACCTGGTCGGCGCGTTTGTAAACCGGCTGAAAATCTTCCATGGCCAGCAGGCTTACCAGCTCTTTCTTATCCATGATATTCTCCATTCAATCCATATCATCTCTGTAACACTTCTGGTTTTACAAAAAGGAAAACTCTGTATCGGCTATGGCAATACAGAGTTTCGTATTTCTTCTTTGTTTCTGCCATCGCCTTTCCATAAGTATATACCTTTCTGGTTCAGTACGATTTATATTGATTTTACCACAAAACCGGAAATTCAACCAGTTTATTTTTAAAAAGTGGTATCTCAGCCATTTAATACAAGGTTGCGGCGTAGATCACTCGGTCTCTTCCTGCCAGATCCTGTATCAAGTGGACTTTGGTAAAGGATTTTGTGTCCCGGATCAGTTTTGTGACTGCTTCAGCCTGGTCATGTCCGATTTCTAAAATCAGTATGCCCTGTTTCTTTAAGTGGTCTGCTGCACAGGCGATAATTTCCCTATAAAAGTTCAGACCGTCTTCGCCTCCGTCAAGTGCTAGCATTGGTTCATGACTTTTGACTTCATCCTGCAGCAGAGGAATCATGTGGGAACTTATGTAGGGAGGATTCGAGGCAATCATATCGTAAGTACGCTTTCCAACTGCCTCATACAGATTCCCTTGTGTAAATTTTATTTTGACCCTGTTTTTTTCTGCGTTAATCTTTGCGGTATCCAGGGCAGGACGGCTTATATCACTTGCCGTCACCTTGACATTTTCACAAATTCTGGCCAGGGAGATCCCTATCGCACCGCTGCCGCAGCACAAATCCAGCACTTTCCATGTGCGTCTGCGGCGCACACTGGGGTTATCTCCTCTGATTATTTTTGCCGCTTCTTCTACCAGGGTTTCTGTGTCCTGTCTGGGAATCAGTACATGGGGATTTACCTGAAAGTTCAGTCCCATAAACTCCTGCGTTCCTGTAATATGCTGCAGAGGAACCCGCTCTGCTCTTTTACCGATCAGCGCAAAATACTGTTTTTGTATTTCTTCTTCTACCGGTTCTTTTGCCCGCAGAAACAACTGAACCCGGTCACTTCCGGTCAGGTAGTAATATAGGAGTTCTGCATCCAGCCACGGATCTGTGCAGTGTGCCCGCATCAGTTTGCTTTCTCCCAGTTTTATCATTTCTCTTACAAGCATTCGCTGTTTTCTCTCTTCTCCTCTTTATTTTTCTCTTGTTCCTGTGCAAGAGGCTGTCCGTCTCTATTGCACAGACCCTCAAAACAGGGGGTATCCGGCGGAACCATAACGGCTTTCATCGCTGCAATGGCAACTTCCAGCTGCTCTTTTGACGGCTGTGCTGTTGTCAGCTTTTGCAGGTACAGTCCCGGAATACTCAGGATTTTTACCAGCCAGTTGTCGCTGCGGCCTGCCCAGCGGAGCAGTTCATAAGAAAGACCTGCAATCACCGGAATCAGCAGAAGCCTGGAAAGAACCCGAAAGACAAGGTTCGGCCAGCCAAGCAGTGAGAATAAAATGAGGCTGATTACCATGACAAACATCAGAAAGCTGGTGCCGCATCTGGGGTGAAGCGTATAAAAGCTCTGACAGTTTTCCGGTGTAAGCTCCAGTCCGTTTTCAAAGCAGTGGATACATTTGTGCTCTGCCCCGTGGTAGCGAAACACGTTTTGTATTTCTTTCATTCGGGAGACAGCTGCAATGTAAAGGATAAAAAGCACAATTCGCAGCAGACCTTCTATCAGGTTCAGAAGCACTTCGTTTTGTGTAAAATGTCCGAGCCAGTTGACTGCTGCTGTAGGAAGTATAATGAAGATCCCCACTGTCAGAAGCAAAGCTACAACAACAGAGGCATAAAGCATCACGTTCCATGCGCCTTTTTCTCCAAAGCGCTTTTCCAGCCACAGGGTCAGTTTATCTTCTTCATATTCTTCTGCACCCGGTCCGTCATAACTTTCAAGCACACTTGCAGAGTACATCAGCGTTCTTGTCCCTGTTACCAGTGAGGAAACAAAAATTCCCACACCCCGGATGATAGGAAGCTTTGCCCATTTCCCCGGTGTTTTCAGTTTTTCGGTCTTCATGTGTATATCTTTGTTTGGAAGGCGCACAGCTACTGCTGTCCGATCTGCGCCTTTCATCATAATACCATCCAAAACAGCTTGTCCTCCCACTTTCGTGGGGCAGGCATCTTTTAAAAATATTTTCTTTAAATTCATCTTTAACCCTCAAGTTTTATTTTCTGAATCACCTGTATGAAATCTGCATTGTTTTTGGTATGTGCCAGATTGTCAATAATGGTTTCTGTCACCTCCTGCACGCTGCTATTGGAAAGTGCTCTGCGCATGGACCATACTGCACCCATTTCCTCCTGGCTCATCAGCAGATCTTCACGTCTTGTACCTGATTTGTTCAGATTAATTGCCGGGAAGATTCTCTTTTCGGAAAGCTTCCGGTCGAGATGAAGTTCCATGTTGCCGGTACCTTTAAATTCTTCGAAGATTACATCATCCATGCGGCTTCCCGTCTCAATGAGCGCAGTGGCTAAAATGGTGATGCTCCCTCCCTCTTCTATATTTCTGGCTGCTCCAAAAAATTTCTTCGGCTTGTGAAGCGCACCCGGATCCAGTCCTCCGGACAAAGTTCTTCCCGATGCAGGCACCACCAGATTGTAAGCCCTTGCCAGTCTTGTAATACTGTCTAAAAGGATCACTACATCTTTGCCGTGTTCTGCCAGCCGCTGGGCTCTTGCCAGTACCATTTCCGCAACTTTCACATGGTGCTGGGGAAGTTCGTCAAAAGTGGAATAAATAACTTCCCCGCCCTGAAGGGAGCGCTTCATATCGGTTACTTCTTCCGGCCTTTCGTCTACCAGAAGCACAATCATCTCAACATCCGGATATTTCTTTTCAATATTATTTGCGATTTTTTTCAGAAGTACAGTTTTGCCGGCTTTTGGTGGTGCAACAATTAACCCTCTCTGTCCTTTTCCGATTGGTGCAATCAGGTCAATCAGCCGCATAGACAGATCTCTGGAACTGTCTTCTAAGGTCAGCCTTTTGTCTGGAAAAATCGGTGTCAGATCCTCAAAATTCGGTCTTCTGATTGCTACACCCGGTTCATCTCCGTTAACAGTGACTACATAAAGAAGGGCTCCGAACCGCTCTCCTTCATTGGGTTTTCTGGAGATTCCTCTGATCTTGTCCCCCGTCTTCAGGTTAAAGCGGCGGATCTGTGCCGGTGAAACATATACATCTTTATCGCTGGTCAGGAAATTAGAGAAACGGAGGAATCCGAATCCCCCTTCAGCCAGTTCTAAAATTCCTTCCACCTCCGGCCGGTCCTCTTTGTCGGACACTACTTTTCTTCTCTCTTTTTTCCCTTCGGATTTGTTTTCTGTTTTAGGTTCCTTCCCGTTTTCTGTTTCTTCGGGCCGCTCTTCTTCCCGGGAGGTCTCCGACGGTTCTCTCTCTTCGACCTCTGCCAGTGCTTCTATAAGCTGTGCCTTTCTCATGGCTTCATAGCCTTTAATACCGCATTCTTCAGCCAGCTCTCTCAGCTCTGCTACTTTCTTCTTTTTCAAGTCTTTTTCTTCCATAGTTATTTTGCGCAGTACAAAACTGTGCGTTCCTTTCTTTGTAATTATCATTCATTGTTTCGTCCATCTTTTCTATTCTGTTTTGTTGTCGTTCTGGAAATAATAATTAGATCAAACAGATGAGTTTTCAGATATTCAATATAATTAATATATACCTAATTTTATTAAGATACAACTTTTTTCTATTTTTTTCATAAAGCAAATAAAAACATGGATAAAAAATAGTAAAAATGCTATAATTGGCAATAGTAAAAAAATTCTTTAGAAAGGAGTGGAAACGATTGTCAAATCTAATTTTTATCACTTATACTCTCATGTGCTTTTTTAGTTTGCAGGCGATTACACTGGCTGTATTTATCATCAAGCATAATGATTCCGGAAATACGAAGGCCCTCAAGGCTATGCGGAATTTTATCCTTGTTTCAGTTGTTCTTGGTCTTTTTTATTATATTACATATTATCGTGAGCTGGTGCTTGGACTGTTTGCTGCTAATTTTCTGCTTCGAGCTTTGGACTCTATTATTTTTTATGTCATGGGGCACAGCTGGATTAAGCTGGTGGATGCGCTCATCGACTCTCAAAGTCCTAAGATGAAACTCTGGAGAAAGTATACCAATCCTATTTTTCTCGTACTAATGGCTCTGTCTGCTGCAGTGTATGTTTTCCTGCTGGATGAATTCTACTCTACAGATTCTATGTTGGGGGAACTTATAGTTATCGCAACAGAGGTTGTTTTAGGTCTGACAGTAATTGTCTTTACTGTTGCTTATGTTTTTATCGGTTATAGGGAAATCACCGATAAAACCAGCAAAAAATACATTATATTTGTAAGTGTTCTGGTCAATTTCAACAACTTGTGGAACAATACGGTAGTAATCTTTGTGTTTATCCGGGCGCTGGATCTGTCTGTCCGCTGCAGCCTGTTGTATGGGATTACCTCTATTTTGTTGCTCATTATTAACTTGTATACTGTTTTTCATATGTACAAAAAGGACTTTTCCCCTATTTTTTCGCGTCCCGATATCAGTAATCAAGAGGTTCTTACAGAGGAAGAACGCCTGGATCTGGTTTCACACAACCACCGCCTGACGGAACGGGAACGGGAAGTTCTGATCCTTGCCTATCAGGGAATGTCCAATCCGGAGATTGCGACGCAATTATTTATCTCTCCTCACACAGTGAAGCGTCATATGCATAACATTTTTGCAAAATTAAATGTCTCTACAAGGATGGAAATGATCCATATTATTCA
>CAUWJW010000197.1:0-5043 GCA_963558985.1 uncultured Clostridia bacterium
CTATGATTACAATCAGTGACCTTTTTGTTACAGGAGAGCGCTCTACAACATAAGAACGCCAAAAATCCTTCACACAAATGATGGAACTGGCTCTGGAAGTGGCTGTAAAATAAATAATCTCAACACGACAGGAGGCACTCTCATTGAAAATACAAGAATCAGCGGAAAATTATCTGGAAGCTATCCTTATGATTAAAGAAGAAAAGGGAGAGGTCCGCTCCATTGATATCGTCAATGCCTTGGAATTCTCCAAGCCAAGTGTCAGTGTTGCAATGAAACAGCTGGAGCAGAACGGCTATATTGAGCGGGACTCCGCAGGTCATATCTTTTTATTGCCGCCGGGACAAAAAATCGCAGAAAGTATTTATGAACGGCACAATACTCTGGTCAAAATCCTTACTTATCTGGGCGTCAGTGAAGATACTGCAAGAAAGGATGCCTGCCGGATTGAGCACCATCTCAGCGATGAAACATTTGATGTTTTAAAGCAGCACTGCAAAAATATTTTATAATAAAAAAAGAGAAGGAACTGCCTGATTAAGGGCAGGTACCTTCTCTTTTTCTCTCCATTCTCAAAATTGCGCATATATAAATTTGGGAGCTGTCGATAAATTCGCCAGCATAAAATATCCGTAAATAATCATCATCAGCACGTAGAAAAGAAGAACATATTTCCCCCAGCTCCAGAATTTACTGTTTTCCAGTTTTTGCCGCAAAGTTGTAAATACTTTCATTTACTGCTAACCATCCTTTCCAGCCCAAGTGAACTTTATCTATAAAAAAGTAAGGCTCGTACTCCTTTTTTCCAAAATCCGCCAGCTCTGCTCCATATGCGCCGGCTGTTTTCCGTATATTTTCATAGTACTGCTGCCGCTCTTTTTTAGGAAAACCGATATGATCGCACCAGTAGCCGTTTACCGGCATCATCACCAGCATTGGCTGAATTTCTGCCTCCTTGCAGATACGCAGAAAGCATTTTAAGTCTTCATATTCAGGAGATTCACTGTAAGAAAGATGCACTGCAGAGTCCTTCTTTTCTTCCAGATACGGAAGAATTCCCTTTCGATATGCCTTATTTGACACATAAAACGGATTACCCTTTGCCGCTCTTTTCCCTTCCTTCTCTGCTATCCTCTCATATTTTTCCCAGTCAGGCTCATGCGGTTTTCCCAGCTTATCCGAATCATACTTTTTCACACCTTTTACCTTAGCTGCTGCAAAGATGCCGATTTTACTCTTTTCCTCCAGGAAATTCCGGTAAAAACGAACATACTGTTTATCGAAAAAAGATGCATCTCCCTTTAAAAAGACTCTCTCATACCGCTCTACACGGCTCAAAGTCTGTGGATCATTTTTCAAAAGAAGCCTGCTCCGTTCCATAATATAATGCTTTGTCTTTTTAGACAGTTTTTTGTTCTGCAGCATCGCAATATAGTTGTCCTCCGAAAAGCGAGAAGCATAGGCAGGGGCCAGAACACCTTCTTTGGTAAACCACTGAGGCGATAAAATCAGCACTACTTTTCTCTGCTTCATCCCATCTTCTACAGCCGCCAGTTCTACTGCATGAAACAGGGACTGATAATATCCTGCACCTACCATCATCATGTTCAGCGAATTGTCCTGAAACAGATTGGCCGGATGGCTGGACATTTTTGTACCGTGCCGAAACTCAGACGATCCCAGAGTAAGAATTGTGTTTTCGTCAATGTTGTTCTTGATTTCTTCCCCTGCGAAAAACTTGTACTGGCTCACCCAGCTTCCAAAGGAATGAGGATCAAACCGGATGTTTTTGTCTATGAAAAAATGGATTCCGCCTGCTGTAATAAAAAATAAAGCAGCTGCGATAAGAAATCCTGTTACCTTTTTCACGACTAACTCCTTGCCTGAATAAGCGCTATAATTTTGTTTGGAGTCTGCACATCACTTCGTTCCACTTCGGAGGGGGAAATAACAATCCCAAACTCTTCCTCAATAGCCACCAGCAGTTCTGTAAAAGCCAGCGAATCCAGCAGGTCCTCTTCAAACAAATCAATATCCGGATCTTCCCTTACTACATCATCTTCACAAATTTCCGCTAATAAATCCATTACTCTTTCTTCCATTTCATACACCTCACATCTTATACTAATTCTCCTGAAAACAGGAGAAATCCAAACATAACTAAATTCAGTGTCACAAACCAGGAAACGACCTGATACCACTTTTCTTTTTTGTGTTTTTTATAAAACCCTGATTTTTTTTGATAAACTTCGGTTCCTGCCAGAAGCAGTCCATGATACAATCCGTAAAGAATATAATTTAGTGCAATCCCATGCCAGATTCCCATTACCAGCATGTTGACTACAAATCCTACAGATGCTCCTGTCAGCCTTGATGAAAACCATTTCCCCTTAATAGCCAGCATCATAAATCGTGAAAACAGGAAGTCCCGAAACCAGAAGGACAAGGTCATGTGCCATCTGTTCCAAAAGTCTTTCATATCTTTACTGATGAACGGCTTATTGAAGTTTTCCGGCACTCGAATCCCGAATATGCAGCTTGCACCTATGGCCATCAGGCTGTAGCCTGCAAAGTCAAAGAACATGTATATTCCATAACAGTAGCTGTACCCCGCATATTCCAGAAAACTCTGCGGATCCTGGAAAAAGGTTACACCCTTGTGCACCAGTGATGCTAAAATAAATTTATAAATAACCCCTATTAAAATTTTCAAAAGTCCGTCGCCCGCCAGTTCCAAATATTCTCCCCTGCTGTAATTATGACGGGCATCTTCCATATAGCGTCTGCTTCTGTCAATAGGTCCGCAGCTGAATGTAGTAAACAGAATCAGAAAATCTGTATAATCTACCCATCGAACCTCTTTAATAATACCATCGTATATTTCAATGATCATCTGCACTGCTCGAAATGTCAGGTAGGAAATCCCCAGAAACTGAAACATGTTCGGCAGTTCTCCGCCTCCGGCTTCTGAGATCTTATCCAATACCAGAGGCAGGATGCTCAGAATCAGCGCACTCCGATAAGTTGCTGCACTCCGGCGGTTTCCCTGAGCAAGCCGGATTCGCAGGTATCCTTTGATTAAAGCATATTCAAACAGGCAGAAAATCACCAGAAAAACCAGCTTCATCGGATCCGGCCGCATAATCAGGACGATCATCAGAACAGAAGCTGCTGTCCTGTACGGCTGCAGATTCTTCCCGCAGATTCCCAGCACTGCTGCAGGAAGAAACAGCACCCCAAGAAAGAGAAAAAACTGAATACCGTCAAAGAACCCCATTATGCAAGCCCTCCAAGCTGTTTCCTGTCCACCTTGCCGTTCTGATTCATAGGCATCATTTCCATATAAACAATTTTCTTTGGTATCATATAGGCCGGCAGCAATTCCCTCAGCTTATCTTTGATTTCTTTCGAAAACTTCTGACTGCTTTCCGGTACACATCCGCCTGTAACAAAAGCCGTCAGGCTTCTGACCTTCCCCTCTTTCCTGTTGGGTACTACGATAGCCTGAGCAATCTCTTCGAGACGAAGTAAATTTTTCTCAATATCTTCAATCTCTATCCGGTATCCGTTCAGCTTAATCTGCAGGTCGATACGCCCCTGATAATGAAGGTTTCCCTCCTCATCTAAATACCCTTTGTCTCCGGTCCGATATGCTCTGTATCCGTTCATACTGGTAAAAAAAGCTTTTCTCGTCAGATCCTCTCTGCGAAAATATCCTGCACTGACCGTATTCCCCCCAATGATAATCTCTCCCGACTCTCCTGTCTTTGCCAGACTTCCATCAGGCTTATGTATCTCCAGGAACGTTCCCGGCTTTGCCTTTCCCACCGGAAGCGGTTCGTCTTTAAGGGCCTGCTCTTTTGTAACAGCCGTTTCAGTCACTGCAACTGTAGATTCAGTAGGACCGTAAGTATTCATGATGACCGCTTGCGGAAACCGTTCCATCAGTTTGAGCGCTGTGGCATTAGTCAAAGTTTCTCCACAGAAGAGAAACACTTCCAAAGCGGGCATCAGACTGCTGCTGAAGCTCTTTTCGGCCATACACATATCAGCAAAAGACGGGGTTGATACCCATACGGCTGCATGCGAATCCTGCAGCGCCGGTATCAGTTTCCGGAAATCCATCTGCGTAGCTTTATCAAGCAGATAAAGGGTTCCTCCGCTTGCAAGGCAGGTATACATATCCATTACTGACAAATCAAAAGAAAACGGTGCCTGATTGAGAAAAACTTTCCCCTGCTTGTCCGCTCTTGCAGTTCCCAAATCTACAGACCACTGCAGATAATGATTCAAATTGTCTGCAGTAACTTGAACTCCTTTGGGGCTTCCTGTGCTGCCGGATGTAAAGATGATGTAAAACACCTCTTCTCCCTTTACCTGAAAGCTTTTGTCCACAGGTTCCGGCTCTCTGCGAATCATTTCCATCGTTTCACTGAGCGTCACCGCATCTTTCAGATCAGCCCGGGAATCTTCCAGTGCAAAGATAAGAGAAGGCTGCACCGTCTCTGCAACAGCCTCTACTCTGGCATCAGGAATGGAAATGTCCTGAGGACAATAAGCTCTCCCTGATTTTACAGCTGCAAGAAAACAGAGAATCATTGCGATTCCTTTATGGCCATATACAATTACCGGTGCTTTGTCATCACCGCAACGTTTCTGTATAGCATTTGCAAGTCTGCCGGAATAATGATCCAGCTGTTCATAAGTGAAAAAGCTGTCACCGGAACGGACAGCAATATCCTGCCCATGATTTTGAGCGTAGAAATCCAACTGTTCTAAAAGATTCATATTATTCACTTCCCTTCATTTATTCTTATCACACAATGCTTCAAGCAAAGCACACTACCTCTCTGCTTGCTCCAAGTGTACTACTTCACATCATACACTGTCAAGTTTTATCTGATTAATTATTTCTTAAGACTTTCTTACACATATGCTGCCCCCGGAATGAAAAAGACCTGCAGGCTTTGTGTTTCAAAGCTTCTGCAGGTCTTTGCCTGTTTCAATTATTTATCCAGATAAAAATACCCGTATCCGTAAAGT
>CAUWJW010000198.1:0-5022 GCA_963558985.1 uncultured Clostridia bacterium
GTGTGAGTAGAAATCATTTTGTCCGCTGTTCCGTATATCAACGATTATGTCACGGCCCGCAAGGCCGTGTGAGTAGAAATTTAAACATTCTTCTATGAAATTTTCACCGAACGCGTCACGGCCCGCAAGGCCGTGTGAGTAGAAATTACGCTGTTTGTCTATGATCCGGCGGCGCCAGAAGTCACGGCCCGCAAGGCCGTGTGAGTAGAAACGATGAAGAAAATCCAAACGAATATATTAATCCAAGTCACGGCCCGCAAGGCCGCTTGCATTCAGGATTCAGGGGAAGAAAACGGGAACACTGAGAACAATTGCTTTGCCTATTGAAGAACCTTCAGTCATACCGGAAGAAATGTTTCATGTTACAGAAACTGTAATTGGAAATATGAACATAGTGCTTGAGAAGATTGTTCCAGGGCTCATCATTGCTGTAAAGGCTCTTGGCAGTCAGCTTATGCCGAATGGATCTGCCGGGAAAAGAATCGAACTTGTTTCATCCCTGGATTCAATAAAAACTTGTAATAAGCAGGGCATATGCCTGTCCCCCGGAAAACCTGGCGAATCCCCCGGATTTACTGTATAATATCGTCAGACAAAACACAGCAGAACATCGTCCAAGGAGTGAGAATATGAACATTTTTGATGAAATAGACGAAAACCTGTTCCGACCCCTGACAGGAACCAACAAAAGAAAATATGCAGACATTCTCACCCTGATATGGGGCAAATGCAAACGCATGCCCATGTATGCCATAGAAAAGAGCACCATTTTCGACATGACCGAAGAATACTTTCTGGGATCAGAAGAACCGGTGGAACTGGATCCGGAAGAAATGGACAGGGAAAGCCGGGAAAATACAGGCGGCGAAGCCGATGCACGAACCATAGCAGGAAGCTTTATCAGAAGACTGAAAGAAACCGGCTGGCTCATAGAAAAAGCAGGCGAATACGAAGAAGAAGCCAGACTGGCAGTCAATTATAAAGTCGTCCCCATCATTAAATCCTTTCTGGAAATCATAAGCCCGTCAATTATTACCTACAAAGGAAAACTGTTCAAAATTTACTCCCTGTTTGAGCATATATCAGAACAGGGGAGCCCCTATGAAGGAGTACTCAAGGAAGCATCCGAAGACTTTGACAATCTGAACCAGGCCCTGCGGACACTGGCAGCCTCCATAGAAGACCACATCAACGATCTGACCAGGGGAAAGAAGCCGGAAGAAGTACTGGAATTTTTTGAAAAATATGAAGAAAAAATTGTAATAGGCGCCTATCACCGATTCAAAACAAACGATAACCTTTTTTACTACAGGACAAGTCTTTATGAAAGTCTGGACAGATGTGAAGATGTACTGCTGGATGCACTCATCAGCGACTATATGGAGGCTGAGCGGACAGACCGGGCACAAGCCGCTTATAAGATAAAAGAACTGGTCACAAAAGTGCGGATGGATATTGAAGAAATGGAAGCCATCATGCGAACCATTGATGACAGACATATCCTGTACCGGACAAGAGCCGTTCAGCGGGCACAGTTTCTGCTTTTGTCAGACGGGAGCACAAAGAGTAAGATTAACAACTTGCTCCAGTATTATGCAGGCGGGATTCAAAACAGAAACGACATCTATGAAGAAGACGACACCTTCGTTCACGAGGTATTTCGGATTTTCGGGCAGAACTATGTAGACAGCGCATCTCTGGCAATGCCTGTGAAGAAAAAAGCTTCCACACCCATTGAACTGATGACTGTTGAAGAGGAACTGGACCTGGAACTCATTGAAGCAAAAAATCAGAAAATGCTGGCATATATCAGAAATGCCCTTACCTCAGAAAATGTAAATGCCTTTGCAAAAGAACTGCTGGAAAACCGGACTGCAGTTGCAATAGGCAGTGTCTTTCGGGAAGATCCGGCGCTGCTTGTAAAAATTATCGGGCTGTATACCTACTCCCAGACACCGGAGCGGGAATATGACATCAGACTGAAAGACAACTATGTAGAAGGCAGCGGCATTCGATTCCGGGAATTCATTGTAGAGGAAAGAAAGGAGTAATGATGGCCATAGATATCAAAGAAGAAATTGCAAATTATCTGCTGAACAACTGTTTCCTCATCGGCAATGCAGATGCAACCCGGGAAAAATACTACTATGTGATTAACCATGAAGAGGCATTCAGACAGCTCCTGCAGCCCATCGGATACAGACTTGTCATCCACAGAAACCTGCGAGTGGTACAGCTGATTAACAATCACGGCGCAGGACGGCTCAGCCTTAAAAAATATGAAAGCATTATGCTGCTGATTTTCAGACTGCTTTATGTAGAAAAACGCGAGAGCCTGTCCATCAGTGAAGACCGCGTTACTGTTACCGTGGAGGAAGTCAAAAATGAGTATGAGAAGCTGAATCTTCCCAGAAAATTTGATAAAGCCCTGCTGGAGGACTCCCTTCGGAACATCAAACGATACAATCTGGTGCAGCCGCTTGGAAAACTCATAGAAATGGATGCACAGATTCAGGTGTACCCATCTGTTATGCTGGCCATGCCCGATACGGCAATCTCAAACGCTTACGAACAGACAAGCAGACTGCTGCAGCAGTATACAAATTCAGAGGAGGAGGAAGAAAATCGTGATTAGAATGACAAGACTCCACCTGATCAACTGGCACAACTTTCAGGATGATATCATCAGCTTCAAAGATATCACCTACCTGCTGGGTGTTAACGCCGTAGGCAAGACCACTATCATGGATGCCATCCGGTACTGCCTCACCACAAACAAGGATTTTAATACAGCCGGAAATAAAAAAAGCGGGCGCACGCTGCTGGGATCCGTTCATCAGAAACAAAGAGCCGAAAACAGCTATCTGCGGCCGGGGCACACAGTATCCTACATTGGGATTGAATTTCTGGATGAGAGCATCAGCAAAAACTTTGTCATTATTGTGCGTGTAGAATCAGAAACACCGAAGCAGGACTTAAAGGGCGTTTATCAGGACTGGTATATCACAAAACCCGGATACTGCCTGGAAGATATCCCTTTTTTCACACAAGTAAAAGGCGGAAGAAAGCCTTCCTCAAAAGAGGCCTTTAAGCTGGAGAACAAAGGCATGGAGCGTGCATCCAACCAGGCAGATGCCAGAAGAAGAATCTGCCGCATGCTGGGAATCGGTGAAGCAGATGCGCCCATCGGCAAGAAATTCAATGAAGTTTTTCATATGGGAACCAGTCTGGAAGACATCAGAGATATCCGTGAATTTATTTATACCTATATCCTTCCGGAGCCGGAGGTGAACATCGACTTCCTGCAAAAAGACATGCGGGAGCTGGAAAGACTGCAGGAAATTCTTCAGGAGGCGCAGGACAGAGAACAGCTGCTTGCACAGATTAACGAGAAAATTACAGAGGCCGGAACATATCTGGCAAAGGCAAAGATAAAAGAACTGCTTGCCGCTTATGCAGAGTTTCAGGGGAACAGCGAGGAACAGCAGGAAAAGGAACGGCTGATCAGCCAATGGGATGCCGGCGTTCACATTTTGAATGACAAAACAGCAGAGCTGGCGGAAAAAGAAAAAACAGCCTCAGAACGATTATATGAGGCCAGAAAAGAAGCCGAAGAAAATGCAGAAAACAAGGAGATGCTTTCCTTAGAACGAGAACAGGCAGACAGCGAAAGAGAGTACGACAGGCTGACAGCCGAAGCAGCCGTGTTTGACAGGTTAAGCGCACAGCTGGCAGAGCTGAAGGAAAAACTCAACAGTGCCGGTATCCTGTGCCGGTGGGATGATTTGCGCATTACAGAAGAAGGCAGCACAGAGGCTCGCCTTGAAGAATTAAAAAAAGCAGCAGAAGTACTTTCTGACCTGGAAGAAACCATTAAAGAAAGAGAAGCCTTCATACGGGCAGAACTTGCAAGCGTAAAGAATACCTGCAAAGCCCTGGAAACAAAAATCAAAAGCCTCGAGGCCGGCATCATGTGCTATCCGGATGAAGCAGTCCTTGTGCGGGATCGTATCAATGCAGAGCTTGCACAGCAGAGCAGGAAAGCAGATGCAAGACTGTTGTGCGAACTGCTTTATATGACAGACAGCAGCTGGCAGGATGCAGTGGAAAGTTATCTGAACACGCAGCGGTTCAATATTATTGTATCGCCGGAAAACTATCTTGCCGCAAAGAAAGTCTTCATCTCTCTGGGGGACCGGGTAAAAGGAATCGGCCTGGTGGATACCAGAAAAATAAAAGAAATAGAATATAAAAAAGCGGAAGGCGCATATCTGGGGGATACCGTTGAATCAGAAAACCTGTATGCAAGGCGATATGCACGTTTTGTGATGAAAGGTGTGATCTGCTGTGAATCTGCAGATGATCTGGAGCAGCACGCGAAGAGCGTGACAAAAGACAGGCTGCGCTTTCAGAATTACTGTTTGCAGAGAATGGGAAAGAGGGAGCACTTCATTGGCGTTGATGCCATTGCAAAACAGCTTTCAAAAGCAAAGAAAGATCTCATTTCCCGGCAGAAGGAACTGGGAGCACTGGAAAACGAGAAACAGTCTTTTGATGCAGTGGCTCGTGCATATACCGGATTTACAGCAGGAAACCATTTTAGCAGCATGGAAAAATACTGCAGTGCAAAAGAGCAGGCAAAAGCGCTGGGAATCCGTATGGAGGAAATTCAAAATAAAATTGAAGAATTCAAGAAAAACCCTATTTTACTTGCCATGTACGACCGCGTGAGCGAATGTGAACAGAAGCACAAAGCAATTCTGGATGAACTTACAGAAGTAAAAGCAAAAAAACAGAATCTGGAAACAGGCATAAAAGATGCCGAAACACGAATTGCAGAGCTGCAAGAAAAAGGACCGGCTCTGCGGGAGCACTACGAAGAAAAGCTGAGAGAATATCCGGAGCACGGCAGCGAGGTGAGAAAGAAATACCGGGAGGAACGCAAGACAAAGAAGGCGGCTACTATTGCCTATAACTTTGGAAACCGTGCAGCCCAGGACAACATCGCCTTTCATAACTATA
>CAUWJW010000199.1:0-5013 GCA_963558985.1 uncultured Clostridia bacterium
TGGGTTCCGTAGTCGCCCAGGTGATTGATTCTTACCGTGTCGTATCCCAAAAAGTCATAAATCTTATAAATGGAATTCCCGATTACAGTACTGCGGATGTGTCCGATATGGAAAGGCTTTGCAATATTCGGAGAGGAGTACTCTACAATCACTTTTTTCCCCTCTCCCATTTTGCTGCTTCCGTAAGCATCTCCTTTTTCCAGGACCTCGCCCACAGTATCCTTTACATACAGTTCTCTTGAAAGGAACATATTCACATAAGCATTCACCTGCTCCACTTTTGCAAAAATCGGATTGCTGCTGATTTTTTCTGCAATGTCTTTTGCAATCATCGGCGGTGCTTTGCGCAGTACCTTTGCCAGTTTAAAGCAGGGAAACGCATAATCTCCCATTTTATTATCAGCAGGCACCTCTACCATGTTCTGCAGTTCTTCTGCTGTGAGGCCTTCTATTGCCTCATCTAAAATCTGTGCGATTTTCTCTTTGTAATTAATCATGATTCAAGTTCTCCTTTTCTGTAATCACTTTAATCCCTTCTCTTTTTAAAATCCGGACCAGATATCCGTCCCCTTCTGTCAGCCGCCCTGAAAAGGTTCCGTCATAAATACGGTCTCTGCCGCAGGATGGACTCTTTGCTTTTAAGATTGCGCCTTCTAGCTGTTCTCCCGCTTCCTCTGCTGCACATATTGCTTTTTCATAAGCACGCTGTGCACCTGCTGCAAAAGCACAGGTCAGATCTCTGCCTTCGCTGTCTATGACCCGCTCTCCGCTGATTTCTGCCGGAGGCCTGGGAGAAGGAAGTCCGCCCTGTGTCTCCGGGCAGACTGCTACATAACTATGATTTTTTGTAAAGTCTAAAACCCACTGACACCGGTTGTTTCCTCCATTATATTTGCAGTTATCGCCTAACAGGCAGCGGCTGATTATATACATGATTTCTTCCCTCTGTTATTTTAGAGTTACGACTGTTACGCCGTCGCCCCCTTCATCAAAATTTCCCTTTCGGAACCGCTTTACATGTTTATGGGTTCGCATCATATCCTGAAGCCCTCGCTTTAAAATGCCTTCCCCTCTTCCATGAATCACGGTCACTTCCTTTAACCCTGCCATGGTGGCATCATCGAGATACTTGTCTACATCCATAGATGCATCATCCAGATTTTTTCCTCTTACATCTATGGATATTGCAACATGCTGCGTTTTCGCCTTGTACATGCTCCCGTAGCTCTTTTTTATTTTCTTAGGCCTGTTGGTATCCAGTGCTCCGCCTTCAATAAGCATAATATCATCCAGTTTTACTTTGGCTTTTAAAATGCCTACCTGTATGGTCAGCTCGCCTTTGTCATCAGGCAGTGATACAATTTCGCCTTTTTGCCCCAGACTGAGCACTTTTACACGGTCTCCCAGTTTCAGATCTTCCGGAGCTACCGGATTGTCATTGACCTCACGGATTATTTTTTCACGGTATTTTCCGGCTGCATCCTTAATTCTTTTCCGGTTTTCATCAAACTTCTTATTTCTCTGTCCAAGACTTTCGATCTTAGTCAGTTCGCGAAGTTCTTCCTGTACTTCTCGAGATACGTCTTTTGCTTCCTGAATGATCTGTCTGGCTTCTGCTTTTGCCCGATTCAGTATTGTCGTCTTTTCTTCTTCCAGTTTTCTTGTCTGTTTATCCAGTTCTTCTTTCTGCTTCTTCATAGCGGTATTCAGCATAACCGCTTCATCCCGTTCTTCTTCTGCGGCCTTTTTATCAGCTTCCAAAGCAGCAATTACTTCTTCAAACCGGATATCGCCGCCATCCAGAAGATGTCTTGATTTTTCAATGATTTCACCGGGAAGTCCCAGTTTTTGCGAAATTTCAAAAGCATTGGATTTGCCGGGGATTCCTATAGCCAGTCTGTAGGTGGGGCTTAGTGTATCTACATTAAATTCCATCGATGCATTTTCCACTCCATCTGTAGAAATTGCATATTTTTTTAACTCTGTGTAGTGCGTAGTTGCAATCGTACATGCTCCTTTTTCATACAGGCTCTCCAGTATGGAGATTGCCAGCGCCGCACCTTCTGTAGGATCTGTCCCTGCTCCCAGTTCATCTACAAGAACCAGACTTCCTGCTCCGGCATGCTTGACAATATCCACAATATTTGTCATATGTGAAGAAAATGTGGAAAGACTCTGCTCAATACTCTGTTCGTCTCCTATATCTGCATAGATTTCATCCCACACCGGAATTTGGCTTCCCCCTGCCGCAGGAATATGAAGCCCTGTCTGTGCCATCATAGATAAAAGCCCCACTGTTTTTAAAGTGACGGTCTTTCCTCCGGTATTGGGACCTGTAATGACAAGCGTATGATAGTGATCCCCTATAGAAACATTGATGGGTACTACTTTTTTCCGGTCAATAAGGGGATGTCTTGCTTCCTTTAAAATCAGCGCTCCCTCTTCACAAACCAAAGGTTCTTCTCCATGCTGTATGACAGACAGTTTCCCTTTCGCCATGATAACATCCAGCTGCACCAGCAGCTTCTGATTGTTCAGCAGTCCATGATAATGTTCTGCCACCCGACCGGAAAGCTCAGCCAGTATCCTTTCAATCTCTGCCTTTTCCTGCAGTTCCAGCTGACGCAGCTCATTGTTCAGATTTACAATCACCTGCGGTTCAATGAAAAGTGTGGCCCCTGTAGCACTCTGATCATGGATGATCCCCGGGAACTTTCCTCTGTGTTCCTGTTTCACAGGGATTACATACCTGCCGTCACGGACGGTTACAATGGCATCCTGCAAAAGCGTCTTATTATCTGAAGAATTGATAATCTGATTCATCCTTGCTTTCAGCGCATCATTCTGCCGCACAATTGCCCTTCGGATGCTTTTTAACTCTGAACTTGCATTGTCTGCCATTTCATCTTCTGAAAGAATGCAGCGATCAATTTCTTCTTCCAGAGCCTTATAAACAGCAAGCACTTCTCCGATTCCCTGAATAATCGGGAGGGGGGGAAGGTCGCTTTTTAAAAAGACTGTTATTCTGCGCGCCAGACTCATATTATAGTGAATCTGAAGCAGCTGACGCATGGTCAGACTCCCGCCTTTTCTCGCCAGATGCAGGCTGTCCTCTATATCATAAAAACCACTAAGCGGCAAAGGTCCCTTATGGACGATGAGGTTCACTGCTTCTGTGGTTTCCATCAACATATCCCTGATGACAGGGACTTCATGAAAGGGCTGCAGTTCTGAAATGACTTTTTTTGCCATTTCAGAACCTGCCTGCTCTTTCAGTTTTGCTATGATCTTGTTGTATTCCAAGACTTGGATCGTTTTTGTTTTCATTTATTTCCTTTTTTACTCTGCATTTCTTTTAAACGTTTCCAGCTCTTTTTTCAACTGAAGATTTTCCATTTGAAGATCGAAGAAACTGTTTTCCAGCTCTTTGCACTTTGCTTCCGCTTCTGCAATCTCGGCCTGACACTGTTCGCTTACTTTTGCTGCCGCCTCTTCACTGGCTTTGCGGATATCCTGGATTTCTCTTTCTTTTGCTGCAATTTCCTGTCTCAGGTCATTGCCCTGCTGCATCACACCCTGTGTTTCTTCCTTGTACTGCAGGAAATTTTTCTTTGCTTCATCCCACAGCTGTACGTAGTGTTGCGCATCTTTTTCCAGCTGGATGTTAAGTTTTTTCAGTTCTTCCACTTCATCTTTACAGTCAAAGCTTTCATCTGCGATATTGACTGCTGATAATACTGCCAGGTCCGTAACAGAGCAAGAAGTTGCGGCGCTGGCAATTTCATGCATCCGGTTGTCTACATAAGCAGCCACTTTTACAATCTGCTCTCTGTTTTTTTCTCCGGATATCACGTATTCCTGTCCATAAATTTTTACACTTACTTTGTTGCTTTCCACAGCGTACCTCCCCTTACATTTCCCTTAAACTTGCATTGATCTTTTCTTCTAATGCTTTCAGAACTTTTTCATGCACTTTTGCTACGTCTTCATCTGTCAGGGTCTTATTCTTATCCCGATAGGTCAGCGTGAAGGCTACACTCTTCTTTCCTTCTGCCACTTGTTTTCCTCTGTAAACGTCAAACAGCTTTACGTTTTCCAGAATGTCTCCGCCCTGTTCTCTGATAATAGCCTCGATATCTCCCACCCGGACATCTTCATCTGTCAGAAGTGCAATGTCTCTTGAAGTTGCAGGGTATTTCGGCAAAGGTTCATAAGATTTTTCTATGTTTGCATGGCGGACAATGGCATCGAAAAACATTTCGCAGCAATACACTCTGGTGCCTATTCCGAATTTTTCCTGCACATCCGGATGGATTTCTCCCATGATGCCCAGTTCTTCTTCTCCGATACAGATTCTTGCGCAGCGTCCCGGGTGATATACTCCGTATTCGCTCTCCGCAATAAAGGTGACTTTTCCTGCGCCCAGGTTGCGAAGCAATTCCTCCACTGCACCTTTTAAAGTAAAGAAATCCATGTCTTTTCCATAAAGTCCCATGGCAAGACCTGTCTGTTCATCAGGAAGATCTTCCGGCTGAATCAGGTTGGTGGTAAAGGTGCTTCCGATTTCGAAGGCCATAACTTTGTCAATGTTTCTGGAATAGTTTCTTGCAAGCACTTCCAGCATATTTGGTGTGAGGATTGTCCGCATTACGGAATTTTCTTCTCCCAGTGGATTGATAATTTTTACAAAGGCTCTTTCCCATGAATCTTCATCAATCCGTACATCATCCACTCCTGAAGGGCTGACAAAGGAGTAGGTCTGTATTTCATTAAAGCCCAGGGCGCACATGGTGTCTCTTGCCATATCCACCAGTGTTCTTTCTTTGGATTTCCCTGATTCGGAATTTCCCTTCGGGAGGGTAACCGGCAGTTTGTCATAACCGTACATTCTTGCGACTTCTTCAATAAAATCCACTTCTGCAAGCATGTCCTGTCTTACAGTCGGAGGTGTGACCTTTAAAACCGGGCCGCTTCCTTCCACCTTCATTTCCAGTTTCCTGAAAATTTCAGCCA
>CAUWJW010000200.1:0-5011 GCA_963558985.1 uncultured Clostridia bacterium
CCTTAACGCCGACTTCTTCCTTGACGGTTTCCTCGCCTTCCAGCAGTTCCAGACGGGTAAAAATATCGCAGGCTTTTCGGAACGCCATAGGTGTCTTTTTTTCTCCCATGCCAATTACGGTCAGACCTGACTCCCGTATACGGCTGGCCAGTTTCGTAAAATCACTGTCACTGGAAACAATGCAGAATCCATCTACAGTATTGGTATACAGGATATCCATGGCATCAATAATCAAAGCAGAATCCGTGGCATTTTTCCCGGCAGTATAGCTGAACTGCTGAATCGGTGTAATGGAACTGCTCAGAAGTTCTTCCTTCCAGCTGGAATTCTGTGCTTGTCCAGTCTCCGTAAATCCTTTTGTAGGTTACATTCCCGTATTTGGACAATTCGTCCAGAATCAAGTCAATATATTTTGCTGAAACATTGTCAGCATCAATCAATAACGCAAATCTCTTATCTTTATCCAATTCTATCTCCTCACTAAATTCGCTCCTTATGGTACCATCTTTCCATTGCAAAGTCAAACCGGATACCTCAGACCATCAGACTCCCTTCCTCTAAAATATGTTTTTCCACATGGAACTGATCCTTTTCAATCTCCATAACCGCCATTGTCGCCGGAAGTCCAAAACGCCGTCTTCCGCAGCTTCCCGGATTCAGCCACAAAATTCCATTCTTTTTTTCACAGACATATCTGTGAGAATGCCCGTAAATCAAAATATCTACATCCTCCAAATCTTTTGGCAGTTCCTTTTTATCATGTATAATCAGGAAGCGAAGTCCGCAGATTTGCGCATACACAGTCTTTTCCAAAGATTTAGCCCATTCTCCTTTATCATTATTACCCCTTACTGCAGATAGTGTTCCGATTTCTTTTAAGGCTTCCAGTGTCTTTTCATCTGCCAGATCACCTGCATGAATAATATGATCACAATCACGGAGAATCTCTGCTGCCTGAGGACGAAGCAGCCCATGTGTATCGGACAGAATCCCAATCTTCCCCATCACTTCCCCTTTCTCCGGCTGCATCTCTTCTTGCTTTTGTTTCCCGTATCCGGACAAATATATGCACAATCCTCCTGCGCAAAAGGTAATCATTGGAATCAGACAAAATACAAGCAGTATAGGTTCCGGTCCGCTTTTTTTTATGACCCATAAAAGATAGCACATCAGCGCTGCTGATGCTGCGCATACAAGAATTCCTATCCCTTTTATGAGACGCCCATGCCAGTCTGTCTTTTTTGTGTCTTTATACATAGCTCAGCCCCTCGTCTTTCCAGTTCTTTCTGAAACGAAACCGTCAGTGTTCCGATTCCCTTTCTCTTCTCTGTTTTGTAAGTTCTTCCAGTGTGCGGCATAGTACATGAAAATCAATCGGTTTTGAGACATGCGCATCCATCCCTGCTTCTGTAGTCAATGCAATATCTTCCGCAAAAGCATTGGCTGTAACAGCTATAATCGGGATTGTCTCTGCATCCTCCCGTCCCGATTCCCGAATACGTCTGGCTGCTTCGCATCCATCCATTTTAGGCATCTGCATGTCCATCAGGATTGCATCGAAGGAAAACGACGGAAAAGTATGAAACGTTTCTACTGCTTCTGCACCATTCCAGGCCTGCACCACCTCTATGCGATTCATCGCAAGAATTTCTGCCGCAATCTCCATATTCCCCTGGTTATCTTCTGTCAGCAGGATACGCATCCCCTCCAGAGAAAAGCTTTCTTCTTCCTCTATCCGTTCCTGTTTTTCCTCATTTTTTTCTACGATCTGCAAAGGTAAAGTGACAGTAAAGAGACTCCCTTCTCCAATTTTACTGCTAACTACAATCTCACCATTCATCTGCTGCACTAAGTTTTTTACAATTGCCATTCCAAGCCCCATACTTTGCTCGTGCCCGGCCGCAAAACGATTTTCTCTCGTATATGGTTCAAAGATTGCTTCCAGAAATTCCTCTGACATGCCAATCCCTGTATCCTGCACCATAATCTGATAGTTGGTGTTCTGCCGATGATTATTCTGACGGATAGCAACAGATATTTCTGCTCCTTCTTTCGTATATTTAAAAGCGTTGGAAACAAGATTGTTAAGGATCTGACCCAGTCTCTGCGCATCTACCATGACAGTGCGATCCTCCAGTTCAAATATGACCTTAAGTTTTTTATTCTGTCTTTGTGCATGTTCACGAAAAGCTGCCATACATCCTTCTACGCATTGCTGCAGATCTGTAGGCTCATATTCCATGGACAAATTGCCCTGCTCAATTCTGGAAATTTCTAAAACATCATTAATTAAGTTCAAAAGCTGCTTTCCGGAAAACTCTATTTTCTTTACATACTCTTCTATCTTCTCCGGATCCTGCAGATTCTGTTTGGCTAAGCTGCAAAATCCGATAATCCCATTAAGAGGCGTCCGCATATCGTGAGACATATTACTAAAAAAAACACTTTTCGTCTTTTCGCTTTTTTTGCTGCTGCCAGAGCATTTTCCAGCAAGTTCAGCTGCTTTAACTGATGCTGCTTCTCCTGATCCACTTCACGAAAGCACAAAACAGCTTCTCCCGGTGCCAGACTCTCATCAAAGAGAAGACGCACATTAATCCATTTGTATGTATCTCCAAAAAGACGCTGTAAATCCCCTCCAAAGTTATGAACCTGCTTTTCTACTAAACTTTTAATATTGCGAAGAGAAAAACTCTCTTTAAATTCACCATATGCATTTTCTTCAATTATATTCTGCAAAACATCAAGAAGTGCCTCATAAGATCCCTCTTTTTTGATGTGCTTCTTTACATAATCCGAACTCTTGATGGATTCATAAGTTCCTGTATAGTAATTGATCCTATAAATGGCATAATAGGAATTGCCCAAAACCTTTACTGTATCATTGGCCCGCTCTATTTCTTTGGTTCTGCGATAATCTCTTACTGCCATAATGATAATAAGAAGAAGCAGCAGGAAAAATATGAAAAAGAGAATCATATAAAAGTAATAGAATTTTCCCATAATGGTCCGAATCGGGATAAGAAGGATCGAAACCCAGCCATTATCCATCTTATAATAATATACCCCTTTTTTCACACCATCCATGTCTTCTATAACAGCATTATATGCTTCCAGTTTGCCTGCTTCGATTCCTGTTAAAATCTTACTTGCAAACGTCTGCATTCTTTTCTTATGTTTTTCATTTTCTGTGGAATAATAAAGGAGTTTCCCATCATCATCACACAAGTAATAAGAACTTCTTTCAGGCAGTTTCAAAGGGTTGTCTTGTACATGGAATTTTTCTGGAAAAACATCGAATGCAAAGATGCTATCTGAATTCTCCGCCCGCTGAGCAATGGTTATCGCAATCTGGTTATTCTTTTTCTTCTTATATGTGTCGGAAAAAATCACTTCCCCCTTTGAGGCCATGGCTTCCTGATACCATTTCTCCCCGGAGATATCCATCCCCGGTCTGTCCTCTCTGGGATCTGCCGCCACTACCTGCCCATCTATTACCAAAAAAGGATTCACTACCCCCTGTCCAAAATAAGCCTTAATGGCATTGGCATAGGTATGCACCCATTTGTGCACTTCCTTCTTTGATGCTTTGTCCATACTCTGTTCATCAATATGTTTTGCACCTAATCTGGTCAAGGTTTTACAAACCATAATATTGTATTGTTCTTCGATGGAATAATTCTGTGCCAGTGCATATCCCATCATCTGAGCATTTTCCATCAGCTTCGTCTGCAGCAGGTTCACGCTGACTGCTCCAAAGACCACAAAGGTGACTAGAACAATAATACTCGGACGCATATTTAACACAAATTTTTTCCAGTCCTTTTTCATCTTTTCCTCCGTAGCTACAAACAAAATTCCCCCCTTGCTTGTCCATCCACAGTTTACCTCTTGCCACTGATAATGTCAATTATTGTTGTAATTTTGAAAAGCTGCGGTTGACGCTTTTATCAGCAAGCCCTATAATATTACATATGTAAGTTTAAGGAGGAGTTATGAATACATTACCTAATATTTCAGAGGCAGAATACGAAGTTATGAAAGTTATCTGGAAATATGCACCGATCAATACACGGCAAGTGGTGGAAAAGCTGGCTCCTGTAAGTAACTGGAGTCCGAAAACCATCCAGACCATGTTGCTTCGTCTTGTAAAAAAGGGGGCTTTAGCTCACAAAAAAGAAGGCCGTATTTTCGTCTATACGCCTTTAATTCCCCGGGATGAATATCGTTCCAGAGCCAGCAAGCATTTCTTGGACCGCTTTTATGATGGCGCTCTGGGTTCTATGGTTCTGAATTTTATTAAAGAGGATCAGCTCTCTCCTGATGAAATTCGGGAACTTCGTGATCTTTTAGATGGAAAGGATCAAGAAAATGAATAATCCAATTTCATTTTGCCTTCGTTTTTCTCTGGCGCTTACGATCCTGGTTCTGTGTATTGTACTTCTCAAAAGACTCCTGAGAAAAAAACTGACCCCCGGCATTCATTATTACATGTGGCTGGCACTTTTTTTAAGTGTGCCCTTTTGCCTGCTTCCCGGAAATTCACTCCGTTTCTTGCCATCGCTGCCTCATCTGTTATTTTGTGCAACAAAAGCAGACTCTGCCGGATTACCTGCTGAAAACGATGCTTCTATGATTATGATGCCGGATTTTGCAGTCAATGCGCCTTCCTCGAGTCTGCATATTTCCTTTGCTCTTTTTTGTATCTGGCTGACAGGTGCTTTACTGATGTTCCTCCGTCTTCTTTTCTCCCTATATCATATGACACGAAAGTACCGTGCCGGCCTGCTTCCCTCTGATCCTGCAGCCTTACAATGCATCCGTCAATGTGAACAGCTTCTGCATTTGCGCCGCCCGCTTCAAATTCGTTTCTGCTCAGATATTCAGTCTCCTGTTACGACCGGCATCTTCCGCCCTCGTATTTTGCTTCCTGCAACCTGCGGCAATGATCTTAAATATCTCCTGCTGCACGAAGCAATACACTGCAGAAATCTGGATACCCTCTACAATC
>CAUWJW010000201.1:0-4988 GCA_963558985.1 uncultured Clostridia bacterium
GACCCGCAGCAGTGTTTTTTCCGTATGGTGCTTGGGAGGCTTTCGGACAATTTCTTTTACTTCCGCTTTTTCTCCCGCAAGCAGATCGCCTTCCTGTACCGCAGGCACGAGAACTTCCTTTGCCGTCACTTCTTCTGCCTGTTTCCATCCCCTTACAAGCTGCACCTTTCCTTTCGCCTGAAAGACGCCTTTAATCCGGCTGTCTTCCGGTTTTATAACAAGACGGGTTTCTTCACTCTCCGCTTCTGGAAGGAATTGCGCCAGAAATCGCCGCTTTACCGCCTCATACACAGCCTGCTCTTCTCCTGTCAGATTTTTGGGCAGCACATAGGTGGGTATGATCGCTGAGTGACTCTCCACTTTCTTGCTGTCAAAAATCCGCTTTGATTTCGTAAACCGGATCTCCTTTTCATAAGGAAGTCCCTTTTTATGAACTTCCAGAACTTTTGCCGTTTTTTCCATGAGGCTTTCGTCCAGAACACTGCTGGCAGTCCTCGGATAAGTAATCAGCTTCTTTTCATACAGCTCCTGGGCTGTTTTTAAGACTTTGTCCGAAGTCCAGCCTTTGTATTTGCCTGTGATGTACCCCTGTAAGTTTGACAGGTTAAAAAGATAGGGCGGGTATTCCTTCTTGTGCTCCACCTTTTTTTCTGTAATTTGCCCTCCCTTTCCCTGCAGGGCTTCTTTTACAGCTTCAAGCGTCTCTTTCTCTTCAAATTTTTCCCGGTCTTCTTCCCAGTAGACAGCCTCTATCTTTTCCCCTTCTGAGGTGCAGAAAACAGCCGTCAGTTTATAGTATTTGGATTTCTGGAAGTTTTCGATTTCTTTGTCCCGGTCGTAAAGAATCTTAAGTGTGGGCATGAGCACTCTGCCTACATTGAGCATTTTGTCGTGGTTGGCATTGCGGTATTTTACCGTGGCCACAGAAGTCAGGTTAATTCCGATAAGCCAGTCTGCAATCTGCCTGCCAAAGCCTGCATCCTGCATAGGCTGCAGGTCAGAATTGGGACGAAGCTCTTCAAGCCCTCTCAGCACTTCGTCTTTAGTCCACTCGTTAAGAAGCAGACGCTCCACCTTTTTTTCTGTTCCCAGGTACAAAAAAAGCTCGTCTGCGATAATCTGCCCTTCTCTGTCATAGTCAGTTGCAGATATGATACTCTCTACATCCTCTCTGTTAATCAGCTCTTCTATCAGATTGAGCTGCCTTTTGGCTCCTTCATCTATTTTGTTTTTGCTGCCGTTTTCCCACTTAATCCTGTACTTAAAGGTGTCCGGAATAAACGGAAAGTTTTCCATGCGCCAGCCGGCTCTTGCTGCATCGTAGTCTTTTACATCATAAAGCTGCAGCAAATGTCCGAATACCCAGGTAATGACATAGGATTCGTTTTCTATATACCCGTTTTTTCTGCTCTTAATCCCTAATGCATCTGCAATATTTCGTGCTACAGACGGTTTTTCTGTTATAATGACTTTCTTCAAGTTCCCTGTACCTGTCCTTTTATGATATGATTCTGTTTTTCCCCTGCTGTTTCCCCTGATAAAGCTTCTCATCTGCCTCTCTGATCAGTCCGTCGCCATCTATGCCTTCCCGGCAGCCAGACAGTCCGAAGGTTATGGTGGCTGTAATCTGCTGTCCGCCGTAGTCAATGACGGTACTGCGTATCTCCTCTAAAATTTCTTCCAGGCAGATTCTTGCATGTTCTGCCTCCATCTTCCGGTAGACCAGAACGAATTCTTCGCCACCCCATCTGCACGCAAATCCTTTCTGTTTCATGTGGCTGGAAAAAATTTTGGAAAACTTCTGCAGGACTGCATCCCCCGCCAGATGTCCGTAATGATCGTTCACATGTTTGAAGTTGTCAATATCACCAATAGCCAGCGAAAAAGGAGTTTTGCAGACTCCGTATTCACTGATGGCCTCTTCCAGCAGCTGTGCCCCCTTGCGCCGGTTGTAAAGACCTGTAAGTTCATCCGTACCTACCATCGCTGCTACGGCACTTTGCAGCTTTATGGAAAGCCGTCCGATCTCTCCGATTTCATCAGGTCTTTTGAGCACGTTTGCATCCATCTGCAGCTTATCCTCTCCCCGGCTGACGCCTTTAAGAAAGGCCTCAATCCTGCTTAAGTCTCTGACAATTTTTCTACTGTGGGACAATATGATTATGCTCACCAAAATAACAGCTGCGATAATGATAATCATTAAAAGCCCCATAGTGCGATACACGTCTTGAAGCACCTGATTTCTTTGTTTTCCTACAAAGATCATGCCTGTTATGGAACCGTCTGTATTTGTGAGAGGCACATAATATCCAAAATAAAGGTGTCCATTGACTCTGATTTTATGAAAGAAGTACTCCTCTCCTTTTTTCAGCACAGCCTGAACAACTCTGGGATCTGCCTTTGTTCCCACAGCTCTGGGACTGTCTTTGTCCTTTATAGAGGTCACTGCTCTGATGTCATTCCAGAATATCGTTACGTCGACACCTGCTGTACTGTGGATTCTGTCTACCAGCGAATGATCAGGATCAAAAGGCTCTCCGCCCTTTGTAAGTACGCCTTGTTCCAAAGCATAATCGCCCTGTCCTCTGTTCTCACAAATATCACAAAAGACATGTGCCAGATTGCGCAGACCTTCTTCTGTTTCTTTTGCGGCAGATTCATATGTAGTGACAGCTGTGGTGAAAAGTATGACAATTCCAAGACACAAAATCGGCATAATCGCTACTATGCCCATATTTTTAGCTAAACCCTTTGTCTTTTTTTTCATCGTTCTTTTACCTGACTGTTCCTGTTTCCTCTTCTCTAAAATGATAACATATTTTTCCCACTTTTAAAACTAATTTTCCAGACCTCTCACACCATCGCCCATGCTGTGCGAACGAAAAAAAGGCATCTGCTTCTTACAGATGCCTTTCACTGGTGCGGATAAGAGGATTCGAACCTCCACGAAAACAATATTCACACGGACCTGAACCGTGCGCGTCTGCCAGTTCCGCCATATCCGCATATGCGCCTTTCCTGACTTGCAAGAATTAGTATACACAAAAATCCGGCGCATTGCAAGCATTATTTTTTATTTTTTTAAATATTTTTATGGCCTGCAGTTGGCGCAAGGCTCATATCCCTGTTCCACAAGCTGCTGTCTCTTTCCACGGAACTTTTTTCGATTGGAATCTTTCATTTGTGAAACACTTGCACAATCCGGTTTGTGGAATTTCTCTGTATTGGTGTTAACTACATAGAGCTGTTTTTCTTCATTCTCCCCTTGTTCTTTTTGCTCTCTTTTTTCAGACTGCAGCCGGCTGTCTCCTGTAGCGTAATCAATCGTAACTCCCGGTTGATTATTATATGCGTATATATGAAAAGAGATTCCCGCTCCTTCGTCTTCTACTGACATCCCTTCCATCTCCACGCCGCTGGCTACCAGATTGTTTCCTTTGTAAATAGGGGTGACACGATACATTACATGATTACCTGTTTCTTTAATATAGTCCGCCACCATATCTTCAAAAGGCAGCATCCCATCTACATTCATAGCTCTTGTTCCTGTAATGAGATTTCGTTCGTTGGCATTTTCTGCTGTCAGCTGATAGCCGATGAGGTGGCAGCGGTTATACAGATACTTTCCGTCGACAAAATCGTATCGAACAGTTTTCCATCCGGAAGGTTTGACTTGTCCGATACTGCCCCGTTTCTTTGTAGGCATACAGTCTCTTCCAATACTTGCCTCTGCTGCCGTGCATCGGCCCAGAGCATCCAGCGGGCCGTATCTTTCATAAGATTCTGCGGTAAGTTCCTCTTTATCAAATCCCGGTCTGTTCTGCTTCAGGACAATATACGGTTCACCTGTGTAAGGCGGAATGTTCTGCAGGTCCGCATCTGCAGCCGAAGTCCGTTCTTCTGCCGGCTCTCCCGCACCGCCTGTACTGTTTATGCTGTTTGTACTTTCTGTACCACCTATACTGTTTGTATCTGCATCTCCGCCTTGTATACAGCCTGAAGCTGTCAGGCACAATATCATTACAAGCAGTAATACTGTAATCTTTTTCTTCATCGCTGGTATGTTTCCTTTGTTATTTTTTCATGGGAAAAGCCTTTGATCTCCTGGGTGTGTTTTAACTTCCAGCCGTGTTCTTTCAGCGGAATGTCAAACCAAAAATCCGCAGGGTACTTCTTGTTCCAGTTAAACAGTACAATCCGTCTGATTCGCGCTTCATACCGGAGCAGGCCGGTGTCTTCCACAAAACACCAATCTCCTTCGCCTGCCTTTTCAAGAAAGCCTGCATCAGTCCGGATCTCGGCCTGTTCTTCTTTGCTGAACTGGCTGCAGGAGTATGCATTCATCCACAGCCTGCACCCTTGTGAATCCTGCAAAATCTGCTGTCTCACAACCCGGTCCCTGGACTGACGTCTCCGGTTAAACATCATGCCGCCTGCAGCATCTACACATGCTGTTGCAATCATTCCACTTCCTCCATCTACTTCTTGAAACTGCACATCTTTGTATATTTTTCACAATATATGAAAAATGACGCCACAAGGACGTCATTTTTCTTTCACTGGTGCGGATAAGAGGATTCGAACCTCCACGAAAACAATATTCACACGGACCTGAACCGTGCGCGTCTGCCAGTTCCGCCATATCCGCATATATGGTCTTTCTGACTCACAAAAATCATTATACACAAAACAGAACAGAATTGCAAGTATTATTTTTTATTTTTTGGGAGATTTTACTTTATTGATTACCCCAGCAAAAAGAGCAGGATGTTTCACCTGCTCTCAATAAAGTCATTCACTTAAAAATTCCTGGATTACCTTGCGCACATCGTTGCCGTCAGCAAGACCTTTCACCTTCTTCATAACGGCTCCCATGAGCTTGCCCATATTATTCTTACCGCCTTCTATTCCCATCTCAGCAGCTACAGCATGTACGACTTCTTTAATCTTTGCCTCGTCCATCTGTTCAGGCAGGTACTTCATCAGAA
>CAUWJW010000202.1:0-4986 GCA_963558985.1 uncultured Clostridia bacterium
TGATGTTTGGTCGCGGATATTATACCAGAAAAGGGAGGTCAATGCTCTTTTTATTGCAGATTTCCCTTAAAATCAAGGTTTTTAATAGATTTAAACAATAAAAATCAGGTAGTTTTTGACACTACCTAATAAACGCAGGAGGTGATCATATGAAAAAACGGATCTTGGTAATTACAGGAAGTCCTCGGGCAGGAGGCAACAGTGATCAAATGGCAGATGCCTTTATTCGGGGTGCTGAAAGTGCCGGTCATGCGGTAACAAAGGTATCGGCAGCATCGCTTAATATCAGAGGCTGTATTGCCTGCAACGCCTGCTACAGCACCGGCTCTGCATGTGCTCATCCGGACGATTTTAATCAGATTGCTGCTCTTATGGAACAGTCGGATGCTCTTGTTCTGGCAACACCGATTTACTGGTTTACGTTCCCTGCTCATTTGAAGGCTGTTATTGATAAATTCTACGCCTTTGCTGTGGGAGAAAAGAAACTCCCTGTTAAGGAGGCTATGCTTCTTGTATGCGGAGAAATGGATGACAGTTCCATCTTCGATGGGATTATTAATTCCTATGCACAGTCTTGTGCCTATATGAACTGGCAGGATCGGGGCTGCTATTATGTGACCGGCGTATGTGAAAAAGGCGATATTTTTAAAACCTCTGCCCTTGCTGAGCTTGAGGATGTAGGGAAAAAGTTTTAGTTTTTGAGTTTTAGGGAGGAAAAACTTGTGAAAATTATAAAGCAAATTGCAATTTTATTTCTAATTTGCTGGATCAGTCAAATAATTGAATATTTTTTGCCTTTTTCTTTTTCAGCAAGTATTATAGGCATGGTCCTTTTGTTTTTATGCCTGATGACAGGCATTCTAAAAATCGAACATATACAGGAAAAGTCGGATTTTCTGCTGTCTAATATGGCTTTTTTCTTTATTCCGGCAGGGGTAAGCATTATCAATTACTGTGACATTTTAAAGAGCAATCTGTGGCAGATTCTGACGATCTGTGTACTTACAACTTTTATTACGTTTGGTGTTACAGCTTTGGCAATCCGCCTTACCATGAAATGGATGAGACGAGGTGAGAAAAGGTGTTAGAACTGTGTAAATCCCCTTTTTTCGGCGTGGCTCTAAGTATTTTCGCTTACTGGATTGGGGAACGGATTCAGAAAAAGACAGGAATCGCAGTATGCAATCCTTTGATTATAGCTATTATTTTAATTACAGCAACATTGGTGATTTTTAACATACCCTACAGCTATTATGAAGAGGGCGGGGCGCTGATTGATCTTTTTCTTGCACCTGCTACGGCCTGTCTTGCTGTATCTATTTATACCAGGCTTCAGATTTTAAAGAAAAACTGGATTCCCATTTTAGTTGGCTGTATCGCAGGTTCTCTTGCTTCCCTGGGAAGTGTCTATGGTCTTTGCCATCTATTTGGACTTGACCGGCAGATAACAGCCTCCCTTCTTCCAAAATCGGTTACAACGCCTATTGCGGTAAGCATCGCTTCCTCACATGGCGGGATTGTTCCCATTACAGTGGTTTCTGTGATTTTTACAGGAATTTTAGGAAGCATTTGTGCACCACTTTTAATTAGGGTTTTCAGGGTAAAAGATCCAATTGCGGCAGGAATCAGTATTGGTGCATGCAGTCATGCTGTGGGCACATCTAAAGCAGTTCAGCTGGGAGAAACAGAAGGTGCTATGAGTGGGCTGGCCATTGGAATCTGCGGTATCATCACTGTAGCTGCCTCTATCGCAATAGGATATTTATAAGCTGCAGACAGAAATGAAAGAACAAAATTATCCCCTTATTCATAGTATGGAACATATCATTATGAAAGGGGATTTTAATTTTGAATAGAAATACAGAGCCTTATATCGGCATGCCGCTCGACCTTGATGACTGGGACTGCGGCTGTGATTGCGGATGCGGTGATATTCCAAATGGAATTCCGGATGCAGAACTTGACAGGCCAGACTGTATGGCAGGCCGCGATTTTGAAAACTGGCCTATCGCTATGGCATATGTTCCCATGCAGCAGTGGGAAGAAACTTATGACCCGGATCAGGCGCTGCAGGCAGGAACGATTTTTCCAAGCCTGGATCTTCCGTTTTTAGGAGGTATGAAGTAATGAGCGATCGAACAGAAATGCTAAAAAAGGTGCAGAAGCTGAATTTTGTTATGATTGATGTTGGTCTTTATTTGAATAATCAGCCTGACAGTCCGGCAGCGCTGGCGCTCTTTAAAAAATATCAGGAATTGCACAGACAGGCAAAAATGGAATATGAAGCGGCTTACGGGCCTTTGTGCTATGATGGCATTAATGCAGAAAAAGATGGCTGGTCCTGGCTGCAGAAGCCATGGCCGTGGGAAGTGGAGGAGTAGCATATGTGGACATATGAAAAGAAACTTGAATACCCGGTAAATATTAAAAATCCGAACCCTGCTCTGGCAAAATTTATCATTAGCCAGGTGGGAGGCCCGGATGGAGAACTGGGAGCATCCCAGCGTTATTTATCTCAGCGCTATTCTATGCCATTTGATGAGGCTATTGCGACTTTGACAGATATAGGTACTGAAGAACTGGCGCATTTGGAGATGGTCAGTGCCATTATTCATCAGCTGACCCGCAACATGACAATTGAGCAGATTAAAGAGGCCGGATTTGAAACGTATTTTGTCGATCATACGGCGGGTGTGTACCCGCAGGCTGCAGCAGGTTTTCCATTTGATGCCCTCTGTTTCGCTTCTAAAGGAGATGCGATTACAGATTTGACAGAAGATATGGCTGCAGAACAAAAAGCCCGGACGACGTATGACAATATTCTGAGGATGGTAGACGATCCTGATGTAATTGATCCGATCCGATACCTGAGAGCCAGAGAGGTTGCCCATTTCCAGCGTTTCGGTGAAGCCCTGAGGGTTGTACAGGACAATCTGGACTGTAAAAACTTCTATGCCATTAATCCGGAATTTGATAAATAACACTGTAACGTACAGGAACTGCCTGCACCAGAAATTTATCTGGTGCAGCAGTTCTTCTGCTTAGTTAGATAATCGCCTTTTCAAAAACAGCGGTACATAAAGTTGACCAACAGACAGCCCACACTCAATTTTAATTAAGAAAAGTATAATACAAAACACATATAACTTATAGAACTTCTATTCTTTGCGAATTCTATCGACAACACTTTCCCGACTCATTTTTTCAAACTGATATTTTGGTATTATATATGCAATCCCTATCAGAATCGGAATCATTAGAAGGCACGGTATGATTGTAAGGTGCATCTGGAAGAAAAACGCCGATCCTATCGTATTTGACAAAATCTTCTCTGCGGCAAACACAATCAGCACGATTGCCGCCAAAAGTGCTCCCCCTAGATAGATCCATCCTTCCGCCACTAACATTTTTGATATCTGTTTCTTGGTCATTCCCACGGCTTCCAAAAGTGCCAGCTCCTTTTGCCTACTTATGATGGAAGCCGCTGTTGTATTAAAGAAATTCATAACGCCAATAAAAGCTAACACAACTACAAGAAAACCGCCAATCATATAGTACTTGCTGACATATCGCTGAAAGCTTTCTTTCATATCCAATACAGAGAAAACATTGATCATATCATTTTCTTTCAAAACATGTTTATTAATATATTCTTTAATCTGCTGATCCTGCCCCTTCTTTGCATCAATCGCCGCATACATAGCTGATTCATTCCCGGTCTGGGCAATATACTCCTCTTCCGGAACTAATACTGTAATATAAATGAAATCCGCATAGGGATAATCAAGGGAGTATGGCATCAGCGCCTCGCCCATTATTTCATACCCTTTACTGCGCCCGTTTGCATATTCCATTTGAAATGTATCGCCGGCCTGATAATACGAAATCGGATGCTGTGTATATTTATCACCATAATCTACAATTACATAATTTCCATTTTTAAATGCATCCCATGAATGTTTTTTCCCCCTCCATTCTAATTTGTCAAAGACTGATTCACTGATTCCGAGAAAATGAACCGTTACTGTACCTGAAGCTTTTGCCTCATCCCAGGCCTGCTTTTCATAATCTGTCCAGTTTTCTTCATATTTATCTGCTAATGTTTCCCATGTTTTCATCAGTTTCGGCTCCATCTTATGGGTTTCATCTGAATAATACACATATCCCGTTCTGCCACTTTCAGGGCATTGATTCAGGATCTCTTTCATTTCAGGTGTAATACCATTAAAATTCGTATTCGATAAGCTGCCCGTCATCTGATCCAGCTGAAAATCGGATGCTAAGAATACTTTCCTGTAAGAATCAAAATCATATCCCTGCACCAGCATGACAATACAGTTTACAACTACCATAGAGAGGGCAATGGAAAGCATCACAATCAATCCTTTTTTCCAGTTGCGAAGCACATTCTGCGCTGCCATACCCAGCCAGGTTACGGAGGTGTTCTTTTTTATTTTCCGCTGTGTCTGCTCCCCTTCTGCTAGACGAAGTGCTTCAACAGGAGACACCATTTTAACCATTTTACAAGCCTGCAGGCTGGAAAGATACACTGTCAAAAGCGTCAAAAGTGCAGCAGCAAGAAAAATCAAAGGATTTGCGGATACCACCGTCTCAGTAGTTTGTCCGGCCTGTGCGCTGATTTGTGCATCCGCTGTCAGCGACGGCGCCATACAGAGACCTGCCAGATAGCCGCAGAACAATCCGATGGGGATTCCTGCAGCCGACAATCTCCATGCCTGCATACGAACAATTTTTTTCAGCTGTTTTCCCGTTGTGCCTACATTTTTTAATAATCCATAAACCCTGATATCTGTTTTCACAGAAATTTGAAAGATGTTATAAATAATCAGGTAGCCTGCCAGGATTACAAACAAAATCATCAGTATCAGTGAGGAAAAGGAAAAAGCGTCTTCTTCCATTAGATCATACGCCGGATTAACTTCCATTCCTGTCCCGGCTTTCGTAAATCCCGCTGCCTTAGATATG
>CAUWJW010000203.1:0-4935 GCA_963558985.1 uncultured Clostridia bacterium
GGATAGGAGAAAGCGCCTGAAGCAGGGCCTTGCCTTCCGATGATTCCCAGGCCTCATCCCGCCTGTAGAATCATACATATTTTCGCATATATTTCAGCGCATTTTTTTCCAGTCTGGATACCTGCGCCTGGCTGATGGAAATTTCTTCTGCCACTTCCATCTGCGTTTTCCCTTCAAAAAAACGCATGGTCAAGATGTTCCTTTCTCTTTGAGACAGCTTCTTCATTGCCTCTGACAGAGAAATATTTTCAATCCATTTTGCATCGGTGTTTTTCATGTCCCGCACCTGATCCATGACATAAACCGCATCGCCGTTATCGTGAAAAACCGGCTCAAACAAAGAAACAGGATCCTGGATGGAATCCAGTGCCAGCACAACATCTTCTCTTTTTACTTCCAGTTCCCGGGCAATCTCTGTGACCGTGGGTTCCCGCAGCAGTTCTCTCTCCAGCTTTTCTTTTGCCTGCAGGGCTTTGTAGGCAGTGTCCCGCAAAGACCGGGACACCCGGATACTATTATTGTCCCGCAGGTACCGCCGCACTTCCCCGATAATCATAGGCACTGCATAGGTGCTGAACTTCACGCCGTGAGAAGTATCGAAATTATCCAGCGCCTTGATGAGTCCGATGCAGCCCACCTGAAACAGATCATCGGGATTTTCTCCCCGGTTGTTAAAACGCTGGATTACGCTTAAAACAAGACGCAGATTTCCTTTTATAAATTCTTCTCTTACCTCTTCATCTCCGGCCTTGACCTTCTGGATCATCTCCATCATCTCTTTGTCTTTGTAGCGGGGCAGTTTCGCCGTATTAACGCCACAAATTTCAACCTTGTTCGCCATAAATAAGGTCCTCGCATCCTCTTTGCTCCCCTAAAGCAACCTTGCTTTTCAGCATACCTTATTTATGCGCAAATGCAGACCGTTTTATTCTCAGAAGAAGGAAACTATTTTAAGACTTCTGCAAGGATGGCAAGTCCTCTGTCCATTTCCTCATATGTAATCGTAAGCGGCGGCAGCAGACGGACTTTATCTTTTGCCGTCAGAATCATCAGTCCTTTTTCTAAAGCTTCCGGCACTACGTCTTTGGCCTGTTTTCCTTTAATATCTGCCCCGAGCATCATCCCCATACCTGTAACAGATACTACAGCCGGCATTTCCATCAGTTTTTCCTTTAAGTAAGCGCCTTTTTTCACCACTTCCTGCAGGAAGGCGTCATCCATGCGGGCAAGCACTTCCAGTGCACCCGCACAGGCTGCCGGATTGCCGCCGTAAGTAGTTCCGTGGCTTCCCGGATTCAGCACATCGCATACTTTTTCGCCGAACAGTGCGCCGCCGATCGGCAGTCCTCCGCCAATTCCCTTTGCAAAGGTAACAATATCCGGCTGCACATCAAAATATTCATAGGCAAACAGCTTTCCTGTACGTCCGATTCCTGTCTGCACTTCATCTATAATAAAGACCATATCCTTCTGCCTGCACAGGGACTCCACTTCCTTTACAAATTCCTTTGTAAGGTTGACTACGCCGCCTTCCCCCTGGATCAGCTCCAGCATCACAGCGCAGGTTTTATCTGTCACCTTTGCATACAGGTCTTCTGTATCATCCGGTCTGCAGTAGGCAAAGTGCCCCAGAAATGGATAAAAATCTTTGTGGTAGGCTTTCTGGCCTGTTGCGGTAATGGTTCCCATGGTTCTTCCGTGAAAAGAGTTCTTCATGGTGACAATCCAGTTAATATCATTGCCGTACTTGTTATTGCTGTATTTTCTTGCAGTTTTTATGGCAACTTCGTTGGCTTCTGCACCGGAGTTTGCAAAAAATACTTTTTTCATGCCTGTACGCTGCGTCAGGACATCGGCAAGCCGGACCTGAGGTTCTGTATAGTAAAGGTTGGATATATGCTGCAGCTTTTTCAGCTGATCGGTCACAGCCTTAATCCATCCGTCATCACAAAAGCCCAGACAGTTTACGCCGATTCCTGCAGTAAAGTCAATGTATTCTTTGCCGTTTTCATCTACACAGACAGCGCCTTTTCCATGGTCTGCCGCCAGATTATAACGACCGTAAGTGCCAACTATCTTTTCCTGATCCAGCTCTTTGATATCAATCTGCTTCATTGTAGTATCTCGCCTCTCTTTCACATAAAATCGCCGTTCCGATTCCCTTGTCTGTAAAGATTTCCAAAAGTACGCTGTGAGGAATTCTTCCGTCCAGAATATGTACCCGGGATACGCCGTTTCGGATGGCATCAATACAGTTGTTCAGCTTTGGCAGCATTCCGCCGCCGATATAACCGTCATCTATGAGCTGCTGCGCTTCATCCACATAAAGCTCTGCAATGAGCGTGTCCGGATCATCCGGGTCTTTGTACACGCCGTCAATATCTGTAAGGAACGCCAGTTTCTCTGCGCTGACTGCCTTTGCAATGGCACAGGCTGCATCGTCTGCATTAATGTTGTAGGCACGATAGGAATCGTCCATGCCCACGGGAAAAACAACAGGAATAAAATCCTTTTCCAGAAGATCGTAAAGAACTTTCGGATTGACTTCCGATACCTCTCCAACATAACCGATATCTCCGCCGCTCACTTCTTTTTTTGTCACATGCAGCAGGTCTCCGTCTTTTCCGCTGATGCCCACAGCTCTTACGCCCAGGGACTGCACCAGAGATACCAATTCCTGATTCACTTTTCCCAGGACCATTTCCACCAGTTCCATGGTATCTTCATCTGTTACACGAAGACCGCTGATAAACTGCGGTTCCATGCCAACCTTGCCGACCCACCGGCTGATTTCTTTTCCTCCGCCGTGTACAATAATAGGCTTGAACCCTACCAGTTTTAACAGCACTACATCTTCGATAACTTTTTTCTTCAGTTCCTCATCCAGCATGGCGCTTCCGCCGTATTTGACAACAATGATTCTTCCATTGAACCGCTGGATATAAGGGAGGGCTTCAATCAGCACCTCTGCTTTGTCTAAATATTTCTGATTTACCACTTTTCCCTCCTGCTCATTAAGACCGGTAATCGCCGTTTATTTTTACATAATCATAGGTCAGATCGCATCCCCATGCAGCGGCCTGCGCTTCTCCCTGATTAAGATCTACATAAATTGTAATTTCTTCTGCCGAAAGCACTTCTGCCGCTTCCTCTTCACTATGAGGATACAGGGCTGAATGTTCACAAACTTTTACCCTTCCCTTTTCCGATGCCATTTCAACCTGAATATCTTCTGCATTAAAGTCTGCATCTGCATATCCCAGTGCGCACAAAACTCTTCCCCAGTTGGCATCTTCTCCAAACATGGCGGATTTCAGAAGGTCTGAGCTGATGACAGATTTGGAAAGAATCCTTGCAGTTTCTTTGTCTGCTGCGCCCTTCACCTGACATTCCACCAGTTTCGTTGCACCCTCCCCATCTCTTGCCAGCTTCTTCGCAAGTACAGAAGTTACCATACCAAGCGCTTTGCAGAAGGTTTCAAACTCTTCACCTTCCTGTGTAATTTCTGCATTTTCCGCCAGGCCGTTTGCCATAATTGCAACTGTATCATTTGTGGAAGTATCACCATCTACACTGATCTGATTGTATGTGTCTTTAATATCCTCAGACAGCGCCTTCTGCAGCATTTCTGCTGAAATGGCAGCATCTGTTGTAATAAAAGAAAGCATCGTAGCCATATTGGGATTGATCATACCGCTGCCTTTTGCTGCAGCTCCAATCCTGCACAGGCGGCCCCCAAGTTCAAATTCTACGGCAGCTTCCTTAGAAACTGTATCTGTAGTCATTATCGCCTCTGCCGCCATAGTACCTCCCTCGTAGCTGAGGGCTTCTGTCAGAGGTCCCATCCCGGCTTCAAAAGGCTCCATGGAAAGAGTCTCCCCTATGACACCTGTAGAGCAGACAATAATATCTTCCGGTTTTTCCTTTATGTAGGAAGCTGTAAGGGCACATGTCTTTTCGGCAATCTCTATGCCCCCCGGCGCACAGGTGTTTGCATTGCCGCTGTTACAGATTACAGCCGCTGCTTTTCCATTCTTAAGATGCTCCTTTGTGACTGCAATGGGTGCGCCTTTCACTTTATTTTTCGTATAAACAGCCGCTGCATTGCATAATTTATCACTCACAATCAAAGCAAGATCTTTGTTCTCCGGATCTTTGCTCCGTATCCCGCAATGAACGCCTGCAGCTCTAAATCCTTCAGGAGCACACACTCCACCATTTACAAAATTCATTTTTTCTCCTTTTCTCCCCTATGTCGGTTATACGAGACCTGTAGTCTCCTCCAGTCCCAGCATGATATTCATACACTGTACCGCTGCTCCCGATGCACCTTTTCCCAGGTTGTCAAAACGAGAGGCCAGCAAAATCCGTTCATCATTTCCACATACAAAGATTTCCATCCGATTTGTTCCCGCAAGGGTGTTTGCAGGCAGAAATCCGTCTTCCAGCGTTTCTGTACCGCCTATTTCCATTACACTTACAAAGTTCTGTCCGGCATAATGGTCGCTCATCGCTTTGTGGATTTCCTCCAGTGTGTAAGGTTTAGACAAGCATCTTGTATGCAGCGGAACCGATACCACCATGCCGCTGTAGTAATCATCTACAATAGGATTAAAAACAGGTGTGTATTCCAGTCCGCAAATCTGTTTCATTTCCGGAAGATGCTTGTGACTCTGCCCCAGAGCATACTGTCTCGGAGAGAAGCAGTCCTGTGGTTTATTGCCGCCCTCCATAACCTGAATCATCTTCTTCCCTGCTCCGCTGTACCCGGAAACGCCATGGCAGGTAACCGGATAGTCAGCCGGAAGAATCCCCGCCTTTACTAATGGATATACACAGGCAATAAAACCGCTGGCATAACATCCGGGAACTGCGACTCTTCTTGCCGTCCCAAGCCGGCTCCGATGCCGGGCAGACAGCTCCGGAAATCCGTAG
>CAUWJW010000204.1:0-4927 GCA_963558985.1 uncultured Clostridia bacterium
GGAACGATTTATGTTTATGCGCCCGGGATTGGAGATGATTTGGCCGAGGAATTGAATCGGCTTTGCGCAAAAAGTGAAAATATCCGATTTGCAGCAGGACTGATAGAGAAAAACCTGATGATTATCAGGTTTTTAGGCGATAGTATGATTGATTTGCAAGACACTGTTTTTTATGTCTGGAATCATTTGAGAAAAAAAATATTAGGAAAGCCGGCCGTGCGGATCCGAAAATATTGAAAAAGTGTAAGTGCTCAAGCACAGTGTAATCCTCGGAATACACTGTGCTTTTTCGTTTAAAATCAGTGTTTTGGGCAACTCGGCAGAAGAAGCGTTGTAAGTGACCGCATACACTCTGATTTTTTTAACAATTCAAAAAAAGCTAAAAATAGCGAAAACAGACTCTTTTCAAATTGGCATTATTCTTGCTTTATTAATGGGCATGTGGAAATAAAACTGTTTTTATTGTGAAAGGAGAAAAAATTATGGATGGAACTGCCACATACGGAATTATTAGTTTACTTCCCGTTGCTGTCGTAATTGTGACCGCCCTTATTACAAAAAGGGCATTGGAGCCGCTTATTTTAGGTACTCTTGTAGGCTTCATCATTCTTGCGAAGGAAAACTTTGTTGTCGCTTACCTGGATTCGTTGTATGGGGAACTGGGAGAATCGGCATACTATGTAATTGTATTTGGACTCTTTGGAATTTTTATTCACTTATTGGAAAAGGCCAATGCGATTTCAGGATTTACAAAACTGGGTCTTAAATTTGCCAACAATAAGAAAAAGACAGGTTTGCTGACCTGGGTGATGGGGATCATCTTCTTCCTGGACAACTATTTCAGTATTTTGGGCGCAGGTGTATCTAACAGAAAGATTGCAGACGAAAACAAAATGTCAAGAGAAATGTTTGCTTTTGCTGTTAATGCGGTTGCTTGCTCCACTTGTATTCTGATTCCGCTGTCCCTGTGGGGTGTATTTATGAGCGGTCAGATCGAAGGAACTTTGAAGCTGGCTGAAGGCGAAGGACTGGGCGAAATTATCAAATCTATTCCGTTTATGTTCTTTGCATGGGTAATGCTGATTTTCGTACTGCTGTATCAGTTCCGTGTAATCAAACCTTTCGGGCCGATGAAAAAAGCAGAATTGCGTGCTGAAGAAAAGGGCATCTTACTGCCGGAAGATCTGGCTGCAGAAGCTGCGGCAGAAGATGATTCTAAAAAAGAAACAAGCGTATGGAACTTCCTCGTACCAATGGTAGCGCTGATTGCTGTAACCTTATACACCACAGAACTTACTTACGGTCTTCTGGTGGGAATTGTACTTTGCTTTGTTATGTATATTCCGCAGAAGCTGATCAGCTTCTCAGGCGCTTTTGATGCAATCTGCAAGGGTTTTGAAGAAATGTTTGGCGTAACAGCGCTGGTAATCAGTGCCTTTGTACTGCAGAATGCCAACGATGAGCTGGGACTGGCGCCATTTGTTGTAAACAGTGTAGTAGATATTATCAATGCTCCGCTGCTGCCGCTCATCGCATTCATTATTCTGATGTTCCTGGGATTTGTAACAGGAAGCTTCTGGGGAATGGCAGCTGTATGCTTCCCGATCATGCTTCCGCTGGCACAGGCGCTGGATGCAAATATTTATCTTACAATCGGAGCAGTAATTGCAGGATGTGCAGCAGGAAGCGCAACTTGCTTCTACGGTGACTCTGTAACACTTACCTGCGGCAGTATTGCAAAGATTCGGAATATCGACTACTTAAGGACATCAATGCCGATGCTGGTACCGCCAATTGTAGTAACTATGATTTTCTATCTCATAGCTGGATTTGTATTTTAAAGGATAAGAGGTGAATTTATGAAAGCAGATTTACTGATCAAGAGCAACGCTATTTTTGACAGTGTTGGAGATAAACCTTTTTCCGGATATGTTGCAATCAAAGGCAATAAAATTGCAGCAGTAGGAAAAGACATGGCAGAAGCAGCAGCCTGGATTGACGATTCGACTCAGGTGTTTGATTTTGAAGACAAACTGGTGATGCCGGGATTTCATGACAGTCATACACATCTGATTATGGCAGGTATGTATAAGACTTACCCGAATCTGGGAGCAGCTAAGTCAGAAGAAGAGGCTGCGCAGATGTTAAAAGAATACTATGATGCAAACCCGACAGACGGCTGGATTTACGGGTTCAATTGGTATCATGTATTCTGGGACGTGAAAGAACTTCCGAAAAAAGAAACTTTGGATAAGTATTTTCCGGATCAGCCGGTGTTCCTTGTAAATGCAGAAGCTCATGGAGCATGGGTAAACAGCAAGGCTCTGGAAATTGCAGGAATCACAAAGGATACTCCGGATCCGTTCGGAGGTGAGATTAATCGCGATGAAAACGGAGAGGCGACAGGCTTCCTGTATGAATCCGCCATTGAGCCGGTTGCAAAGTATGCCTTGGTATTCTCAGAAGAACAGGAAAGAACTTATTTGAAAAAATATATGGAAGGTGCAGCTCAGCTGGGAATCACAGGCGTTGTGGATGTACAGCCTTACTTTGGGCGTGACCTTGGCTCTCTGGACGTGTATACAGGTCTGGAAAAAGACGGTGAACTGAATATTCGTATTACAGCTGCCGCCAATCTTTTGGGAGATCTGGATCAGGCGCTGGAAAACAGCAAGAAATACAAGACCGAAAAAGTGCGTGCGCACATGCTGAAGCAGTTTGTAGATGGTGTAATTACGACGCATACGGCACTGCTCCTTGAGGATTATACCGATGCGCCTGGAAATAAAGGGACCCAACTGTCTGAACTGGAAAAAATTGATGCTGCAGTGCAGGAAGGCCACAAGAGAGGCCTGTGGATTAAGATTCATGCGATTGGTGACAGAGCGATTCGATTCACCATTGACAGCTATGAAAAGGCGATTAAGACATATGGCAAGAATGGATGCCGTCATGCCATAGAACACTTGGAAATGACACATAAAGAGGATCTTCCTAGATTTAAGGAACTGGGACTTATTCCTTCTGTACAGCCGGAGCATATCGGCCTGATGCCTACTTGGGAGGGTGAAGAATACCGTGTCAACCTGGGAGAAGAAAGAGCGGGACAGACCTGGCCGCTGAAGAGCCTGCAGGATCAGGCAGGACTTCTGGCTATTGGAAGCGACTGCCCTGTTGTAGATAACAATCCGTTCTATGCGATTCACAGAGGGACTACAAGACTGCATGATGACGGCCTGCCGGAAGGCGGATGGAATCCGACAGAAAAACTGTCAGTGGCAGATATCCTAAAGGGATACACTTATGGTTCCGCTTATGGAATCGGCAGAGAAGATGAACTGGGAACACTGGAGGAAGGAAAATTTGCAGATATTGCAGTTATTGACCGTAACCTCTTTGAAGTAACTCCGGATGAAATCCGAAATGCAAATGTAGATATGACAGTTATGGACGGAAAGGTAATCTATCGCAGATAACATGATTTTTCAGTCATAGGTAATTAAAAAAGAAAGCGCCGGGGCTTGCAGGTTTTGCAGGCTCCGGCGTTTTTAAAAGTTTCTGTTTCTTATTTAAAGGTTCCTGTTTCTTACAAATAACGGAAAACGCCCTTTACTTTTCCGAGGATTGTTACGTCCTGAACAATAATGGGACTCATAGAGGAATTTTCCGGCTGAAGGCGTATATGGTCTTTTTCTTTATAAAATGTTTTAACAGTGGCTTCGCTTTCAAAGCCATCTATCATAGCGACCACAATCTCTCCATTGCGCGCTGTATCCTGCTGCTCAACCAGAATATAGTCTCCATCCATGATGCCCGCTTCAATCATACTTTCGCCCTTTACTGTAAGCATGAAATTAATCCCGCTTCCCAGAAAACGGGAAGGAACAGGGAAAAAATCCTCGATATTCTCATTGGCTAAAATGGGAGTGCCGGCAGCAACACGCCCTACGAGAGGGATATCCACAATATCTGTACGAGTCTCATTGGCAACAGGAAGTGCAGGCTCTGCGTCCTCTTCCCGGCTGAGCAGCATAAGTGCCCGGGGTTTAGAAGGATCCTTTGCCACATAACCCTCCCTGACAAGGTTGTCAATGGCCTTATGGGCAGTAGAAGTGGACTTGATATTAAGCGCAGTGCAGATTTCCCGCACAGTAGGAGGATACCCCTTTTGCTTAATCTCCCTCTTCATATAATCTAAAATCCTCTGCTCTCGTTCTTTTAACATTAGGCGCCCTCCTGAATCCAGTACGATAATTTGTTTTAGGATACCACAAAAAAGAGAAAAAGTAAACAGATGTTCGAAACAGCAGTAAAAAAACATAAAAAGGGGATACAGCATTACCTTTTGTATAATGCTGTATCCCCAAAAGGAGTACTTACACGATCAAACAGGGTTTATTTAATCATGTTGTCAACAGAATCCATAACCTTATCCAGGATACTCATTGCTTCTCTCAGTTCTTCTTCTGTAATGATGAGTGGAGGTGCAACAATAATCATGTTTTCATGGGAATAAGTCCAGAATCCTTCTTTGACCAGCATGCCTACAATTTTAGGCATCAGACCGTCAGGATCTTCGTTAAAGGCAACGATAGGCTCTCTTGTTTCCTTATCTTTTACAAGTTCAAAGGCAGAGAACAGACCGATGTACCGAACCTGTCCGACGCATGCATGCTTCCGGCTCAGATCCTCCAGAAGCTTACCTAAAACCTTGCCCTGCTTCTCTACGTTTTCGGCAACATTTTGAGCTTTATACTCATTTATAGCAGCAACTGCTGCAGCGCATCCCATCGGGTGAGCACTGTAGGTCAGCCCGCACATCATCTTGTGATCATCAAAATATTTTGCGATTGGTTCAGTAACGATCACACCGCCCAGAGGGACATAACCGCAGGTTACGCCTTTTGCAAATGTTACCAGATCAGGC
>CAUWJW010000205.1:0-4903 GCA_963558985.1 uncultured Clostridia bacterium
ACGTCTTTCATGTTCAACGATTTTTGAAGTTCTTGTCTTCCTCCTTGTTGTGACATAATGATTCCTCCTAATAAATACTTTGAATAAGTTCATGAAAACAAGTTTTCTTTATATAATATACTAAGCTCCTTACTCACCTCTCTTCATCTTCGTTTCACTTGTTTTCTATATGCACCAATATAAAAAGCAAACCTCATGCCAACACAGTGAAGTTTTTAAATTTTCAGTTCTTTCCATCAAATCCCGCCTATTTTCCGCATTTTTTAATGATTGCAGCAAAACTCGCCCCTCTTTTTTTTTCAATATAATAAATCTGCTGGAAATTTTTTTCCGACCTCAAAAAGGAAGAGCGGAAATTTTTTTCCGCTCTACTTGATTTTTTCCGCAAACTTATGAATTGCCTCCGATGAGGTCTGAAGCTTCAACGTCTTATCGCCTCTGCTCTTTTTGGAAACCAGCTTTGTAATAATGCGATCCAGGCCCTTTTGTCTATCCGCATTCAGTTCTCCTCCAAAACTTCCTGAAGCAATGGATTTTTTCAATAATTCTTCCGGTATGTTTTGTTCCAGAAAGGCATCTGTCCGACTGCTGAAACAGTTACAAAGAAAAAATGCACATTTTTTTCGCATTAATACAGCCTTATTTCTTAAAATAAAATCCTTTGCCGCTTTGTGAAGATTTCCCATACGGATACTCCCCCCAACAATAATGCAGCTGTAATCTCGTAAATCAGGCTTCTCCCTGGTCAAATCGCACAAAACAGAATTTTCTACATGTGCCTTTAAAATCTTTGCACACTTTTCTGTGGTCCCACTTTTACTTGCATAAGCAATCAGTACATTCATTCTTCCCCCTCCTTTTCCAGTCAGCTACTCTATTTTTCAGCCAGAAATTTTTCTACATACTCCACATCTGAAGGTGTCTGTATATACTGTGTTCCTCTTTTCTGTCTCGTCTCACGGCCTTTCCCTGTAATCAGTACCACTGTCTGATCATCAGCAGCTTCAATTGCTTCACGAATGGCTTCTTCCCGGTCTACAATGATGCTGCAATCACAGTCAAATTTTTTCACATGACCTGCAATTTCTTCCGAAATCTTCATAACCGGTTCTTCTCCTGCATCTTCTTCTGTAATGAAAACTCTGTCAGCATATTTTCCGGCAACTTCTCCCAGCTCTTTCCGTCTTCCAAAAGCCTTTTTTCCCGGACATCCGAATACAATAAAAATTTTCTTGCCCGGGTACTCCTTTTTCGTAGAAGCAAAGAGGGATTCAAAGCTCATCTGGTTATGAGCATAATCCACAATTACATCTAAATTTCCGCTTCTGCTGGTATAGATTTCCATTCTTCCGCTGACGCGGGCTTTTTTCAGACCGGATTTCACATATTCTAAAGGGATATTCAGCGTATAACTGATCGCAATCGCTGCCAGTGCATTCTCCACATTAAATAACCCCGTCATCCCGATCTTAAATTCTTCATCAAAGCTGTCACTTTTTACATGAAAGGTGATGCCCCGTTTCCCCGGTTCAATATTATATCCGTAAATATCTGCTTCCGGTTTCAGACCGAACGTAAGAATCCGCTCTGCCTTTCCAGTGGCAGCATCAATCGCCTGCTGTGCATATTCACTTTCTAAATTGATGCATACATTTTTACACTGGCTGAATAAAACCATTTTAGCTGCAAGATAATCTTCAAAATCCGGGTGCTCTATATCACTGATATGATCAAGTCCGATATTCAGAAAACATCCCACATCAAAGGTGATGCCTCTAACTCTGTCATATTTCAAAGCCTGACTGGAAACCTCCATTGTCAAAAATTCTATGCCGGTACGGACAGCATTGTCATAATGGCGGTGAAGATCCAGCGCTTCCGGTGTAGTAAGATGAGATTCTTCATTAATAACACCGTCATAATTGTCAATACCTGAAATAACAGCACTAACCGGTTTTTTCTGCGCCTTGAGGTATTCATCCAGAATAGACCGCATAAAATAGGTAGTGGTTGATTTTCCTTTTGTGCCGGTGATCCCTGCAATGCTCAGCTTCTTCCACACTTGATTATAAAAAAGATCTGCCATGAGTGCCATCGCTTTACGCATATCATTTACAAGAATATACGGTGTATCTTTTGCTTCCTCATATTTCACTTCACTCACATATGCAAACGCACCTTCATCCAGTGCACTGAGAAGGTAATCTACAGTAAAATGCGCACCCTTGCAGATAAAGAGCGTGTCATAACGGACATCCTGAGAGTTGAAAGAAACATAACTAACCTTTTTGTCCATCACTTCTTCCGGTATCCTCTGCTCACTGATCAGTCCATTTTTGTCCAGCAGTTCTGCATATTCTCTGAGTAAGTGCAGTGTATTTATCATTTACCATTCCTCCTAAGTTTCTTCTCACAGAGAGAAATCGCTCTCTTGGCCATTTCTCCCATCGCATCTATAAAATATTCCGACAGCCGGTATTCTTCTTTAAAACAAGAAAGCTCTGTGCAGCCCATAATAACACATCCGCAGTCCTGATCCCGCAGTTCTGTCTCCACTGCTTCAAAGTCATCGTAGTCAATCGGTCCTCCGTCTTTGACCCCATCATAAATAATTTTCATCACGCGTTTTTGATTTTCCGGCGACGGCACTACGGGAACAAGTCCCTGCTTCTCACATTCCTTCTGATAAAGTCCCATTTTAATGGTGCCGTCAGTAGCCATAATCCCCACTTTAGTTCCTTGTTCAAAGGTATGCCGGATCTTTTCTACGGCAGTTTGGATCATATTAATGACAGGCAGCTTCGTGTTTGCCTGCAGCTTGTCCACCAGAATATGACTGGTATTACATGGAATGGCAATGTAATCGGCTCCACAGTTTTCCAAAACACGGGCATCTTCCATTAGGCGCGCAAGCAAATCGTCCAGCCGGTTCTTCATGATGGCTTCTGTCCGGTCCGGCATAGTGGCATGGCTCAGAATCACCATATTAATGTGTTCCTGATCCTTATGCGCATCTGTGTTTTCAATTACCATTTTATAAAACAACTGGGTCGCCAAAGGCCCCATTCCCCCAATAACGCCCAAAACCTTACTGTTATCTTTCATCCCTCTCTCCAAATCTTTTATTTGTAATACTTCTTAAAATTAGCATGGTGTCTGTGCATATTCTTGAAAATGCGAAGTTTTCGAATCAGGCTCGTATCTGCTTTGTACAGCAGCGGATTGGATACTTTTCCCTGCTGCATGAGACTGCGCATCTTGCTTCTGTATTCTTCCGGCCGGATATACGTGAATGCCACTTTTTTCGGCACTACTGTGAACATGTGCTCATTATCTACAGCTGTAAAAGAAAGAGGCTTGTCCATAATGTAGTCATCCACCACCAGCTTGGCAATATTGGCTCCTGCTGCAGTCACATAATAATTGCTGCGGCCCTGCCTTGTATTGATTTCAAAAACCTTATACTTTCCGTCTCTTCTGTCATACTTAATATCAAAATTGGAAAATCCTACATATCCGATCTCTTCCAGCAATGCCTTAAACTGCCGCTGAATTTCTTCATTTTTTTCTGTGATAATCACCGCATGATTGCCCAGTCCGTGAGGCGTATGCTCTTCCAGCAGTACATGTCCAAGACACATCATCTTTACCTTTCCGTGTTTATCCGAATAGTTGGTCAGCACACGCATATAGGTATCATCACCCGGAATAAAGTTTTGAATAATAACCGAATCCTCATAACCGGATCCATAAATATCTCCCAGTACACGCAGCACATCCTGCCAGGTTTCTTCCTTGTAGACTTTCTTCTGTGTCGGATAAGGATGCCTCCAATACTCGATTCCATTGGAAGGTTTTACAATATACGGACCTTCAAACGGAGCCTCAACGTTAAGTCCCATATCTTTTTTATGGACATAAGTAGTAGGGTAATCTACGCCGGCCTTCTCACACATAGCATAAAACTTTTCTTTATGAATCAGATCATTCATCAGATCAATATCAATATACGGCGCAATCACATTCTCAGGGAATCTGTTTTTATTCTGACTCATAAGCTGTACATAACTGTCACCGCATCCAATGAGAAGCACCGTCTCATCTTTGTGCTCCTTTGCAAAGTCCTGCACCAATTTCAGGAATGTTTCTTGTTCGTCCGCCTTTTCATTGGCTCTGTAGTCAATAATCTTGCTGTCCATGCAGGGTCCTGTAGGGTACTTCCCATAAGCACTGGAAATGATTCCGTACTGCTCATGGAAAGCCCTGGCTACACTGCACACATTTATATCTCCGGCAAAAAGTAATGGCACAAAATTCTTATCCATTGTATTCTCCTCATCTTCTGTATCATCTGTAAATAAGATTAAAAAATCTCATTATAATATTATAATACGTTTTCCTCGATTTTACCAATGATTTCATCTCTGAGCGCATCTATTTTTTTGAAATCCATGTTCGGGATGTAGTAGCTTTCCAATAAATCGTGTTCTTTTCGCGCTTCCTTGATGCAGCTAATGCCCTGTTCCAAAAGTTCGTTCATTTTACGCTCACAATCCTTCACCATAAATTTTTTCCCTTCTAACTGGTTCCAGTTGATGATATCGTTCATATCAATCCGTTTTATATCCTCTTTTCTGCCTTCAAGTTCCAGGTCATGATAAGGATTCAGAGTAAGAAACGCCGTCTTTATTTGAGGAATCAGAAGGTGCTCTAATTTTTTCCCCGGCTTCATAGGGCAGTAGTAGCCTTCTGTATCCATTCCGCGGTACAGGGCGCTTTCTGCTGCAATATTCAGCAGTCTGCTGCTGTCCAGTCCTACCGGACACTGAATCACATATGCCCGCTCACACCCATTCAGAATAGACTCCAGATGATTCCGGATTCCTGCCGGTGTAATGGCGCT
>CAUWJW010000206.1:0-4889 GCA_963558985.1 uncultured Clostridia bacterium
ATACAAAGTCACATCAATCCCGAAGATCCATTTTGCTGAATTCATGGAAGATACGTCGGTGGTTGGCTTTCCTTCTGTAATCACACCCTGTCCGGTACAGAAGCGATAGCTGTCACTTGTATGCATCGCCGATTGTTCTAAAGTCTCCTTTGCAGATTTGGAAGAGTAGCTTTCAATGGCCAGAATGGCCGGGACAGATTTTCTTCCCTTAGCAGCCCCCTCCAGCGGAAGAACCTCCGGATTCTGACATTCATAGTTGGCTCTCAGATTGGGATAATAATACCGTGTATTGTTCACCCATTCGTCCATATTCAGAGATACGAACCAGTCATTCTCCTGCTTATTTCCGTCTGTGGTCCGAAGATTGATCACTTGTACAGAGCCGGTATCAATCCCTGCAGCATCGAGGACTGCCCGAATAGACGGACCTCTTGCCACCGTACCCATAACCGTACCTACTCTGGTTACATTTTCATATTTATAGACCGATGTTCCCAGACTTTCCAGCCTGCTTCGTGAAAGCCTTGCTTTCACCCGGTAATCCTTTGTGTCTCCAAAATACCCTACACGAACAGTGAGCGTATCCCCCGGAGTCTGACTTGCAGCCTTTGTCTCAACAGGGAAAAAGAAAAGCAGCTGTCCTAGCAGCAGGACGATGCAGAAAACAAGTGCCATGCTATTGCGTTTTATCTGTTGGTTCTGTTTCATTTTTAATACCCCAGCTCTTCTCTTGAAAAAGTTCTGCCATACATTTTCTGATACAAAGAATCTACATTTTTTTTCAGTTTCTGATCCGGCATCTGTTTCGGATACATCACATGCATCATATAGTCAATCCCCAGCGTACTTACAACTCCCGGAAACTCCCAGGAGTCTTTTTTTGCCGGCAGCTGGTAAATATTCCCAGTCCTGACAGCTTTCAGCTGCGACCATGCAGGTTTTTTCAAAACTTCTTTCACTGTATACTCTGCGCTTTCACTGTTGGTAATGAATATGTAGTCCGGATCCCACTGGAACAGCTGCTCGGTTCCTGCTGTCGGCCACAGTCCCGGCTCATCCAGATCCGCTGCAGCATTGATGCCTCCTGCCAGCTGTATCATACGGCTTTGGAGCATATCGCTGTCTGCCACTTTTCCAAGGGAAGATCCCATTACTATGGCAGTCTTGCGCTCTTTGATGCCTTCTGCTCGTTTTTCTGCCGCCCGAATCCTTTTCTTATATTCCTTAATGAGCATTTGTGCTTTATCCTGTCTGCCGCAGACTTTCCCCAGTACATCCAGCACTTCCGTAATGTCTTCTGCATTTTCCGCCCGTATGCCGATGGCCGGTATCCCCAGCTTTTCCACAGCATCCAAGGTTTCGATATCACTTGCTTTATGGATAAAGATATCCGGCTTCAGTTCTGCCAGCGCCTCCAGATCCGCAACTCCCTGCCCGACATCTGCCGCCTCTGCCAGAGATGGCTGCAATTCTTCCAGAAAGTCTTCTGTCTTTCCGATTCCTTTGATTTTGTCACCCTGATCCAGGTTTAATAAAAACCGGACAGCTACCCGGTAACACAGAGCAATGCTATCGATTTTTTTTGGTACAGTCACTTCCCGTCCGGCCTGATCTACAACGGTAATGCTTTCTTTTGTCTCCTGCGTCACCATTCCCGCCGGATCTGCCGGCGGCACCTTCTGTTCCTTTCCGGAGCTGCACCCGCACAGCCCCACTAAAAGGGTCAGAATTAATGCATAAATAATCTTTTTTCTCATAGCTTTGGCGGCAGACAGGCAATCCGGTTAAGGTCTTTAATTTCAAGCAGCCTTAAATCGGTCCGATATACCTGCCGCAGTCTCTCCTCCGTAATAATTTCCCGGCTCCTGCCGCAAATCAGTTTTCCTGACTTGTCCACAACAGCCGCTTTACCATCAAGCAGCAGAGCATGATCCGGATTATGTGTCGTGATTGCTACTGCAAATCCTCTCTCTGCCATGGTCTTCACCAGTTTTAACACCCTCTGCTGATTTCCGTAGTCCAGATGCGCTGTAGGCTCATCAAACAGGATTACTTCCGGTTCCTGCACGATAGCCCTCGCTATCATAGCCTGTTGGCGCTCTCCTCCGCTTATCTCCATGTATGACCGGTCTTTCAGATGATAAATCCCCATTTCTTCCAGTGCTTCGCTGCAAAGCGCCTCATCTTCTTTCTTTGGTCTGGAAAAAATACCGATTTCCGGTGCCCGTCCCATTAAAACAAATTCAAATACACTATAGTTAAAAGCAGGCGTATGGGTCTGGGGCACATAACCTACCTTCTGTGCGATACTACGTACATTCAATTCCTCTATGGGAATTCCGCAGATTTTAATTTTTCCTGAATGGGGCTTAAGAATTCCTGCCATACAGTTAAGTAAAGTTGTCTTTCCTGCACCATTGGGTCCCAAAATAGAGAGAATCTCTCCCTTTTCCATAGAAAAGGAAACATGATCCAATATTTTTTCCCTTCCTGCAGGATAAGAGAAGGAAACATCTTCGATCTGATAAATCATTGTAAGTTCATCCTTTGTCTATAAAGCAACCATGCGTAAAACGGCGCTCCGATCATACCGGTCAAAATGCTGATGGGCATTTCAGCAGGTCCAATGACTCTTGTAGCTGTATCCACCAACAGCATAAAAATCCCTCCTAGAAGACATGATGCAGGAAGCAGCAGCCGATTTCCCGATCCTGCGATCATTCGCCCAAAGTGCGGAATCACAAGCCCCACCCATCCAATGGTGCCGGATATGCAGACAGCACCTGCTGTAAGAACTGTAGCACAGATAATGCAAAGGCTGCGCATAACAGAAACATTCGCCCCCAAAGACTGTGCTTCTTTTTCTCCCAGTGAAAGAATATCAATCCACCAGGACATGAGAAGCAGCACGCCTGCTGCAATCAGGGTTAACGGAAGGATTGCCAGTACAGCTGCGGCCTCCACATAAGCAAAACTCCCCAGCTGCCAGTATGTAATGGCGGCAAGCTCTGTTTCCGGATCGGCAATATATTTGATAAATCCCAGAATTGAACTCATGGCACCGCCTACTATGATTCCGGATAATACCAGCATAATATTAGAATCGCTTCGGATGACCTTGGGAATCAAGATCGTCAGCATTACAGCCAGCATTCCTCCTGCAAAAGCACATACCTGAATCCAGACTTTTCCCAAAGACAAGAGAATCGCTGCAGCTGCTCCAATGCAGGCTCCAGAAGAGACTCCCAGAAAGTCCGGGCTCACCAGAGGGTTTTTAAAAATTCCCTGATAGACTGCTCCCGAAAGAGCAAGTGCACCGCCTGTAATCACAGCAGCAGCTATCCTGGGAAGCCGAATTCCGATTACAATATTTTCGTCCATAGAATCCCAGGATCCTCCTACGGAAAAAATCTTTCCAGTGAGAATCTTGAGACACTCCAAAGGCTCAACACTGTATTTTCCAATGCAAAGGCAAGCGATGACCAGCAGCGCTAAAACAAGCAGCATTGCCAGATTAATCAGGTGCCCTTTTCTTCGATTTATACCTTTATCCATATTTTATCAACAGTTCCTGCTTTCAGTTTTAAAAAAAATGCGACTGTATTTCACAGCCGCAGTAAAATCAGGCTTTCTTTTCTGTCGTCTGCAAATACAAAGTACACCCTGTCAGATTCATCATTAAAAAAGGCTTTCTATTCAGAAAGCCTCATTGCATCTACCTGGTCAGGTGTCCTATTTCATGCTTTTTCTTTCCAAACGGGAGGCATGACCGTTTCCCGTCATACCCTATCGACTGTGGATCATAGTTTGCACCTTAGACCTTCCAGTTCGAAAAACACATATTCTTTTTTTGTTATTATAGCTTAATTTTCCAAAACATTCAACAGACTCTGATAAATTAATCTGCCTTTGATTCCAGGTAAGGCAGCACATTCTGCATGATCTCCTTCACAATGGGCGCCGCAGCATCACTTCCGTGGGTTTTTGCACCTTTTGGATTATCCACCACAACAAGCACTGCAATTTCCGGATCATCAATGGGTGCCATCCCCACAAATGAGGCATAGTAGGTATGGGATGAAAGGCCTCGAGATTCATTCTGCGCAGTTCCTGTCTTTCCACCCATGCTGTAGCCCTTTACCTTTGCGGCAGTGCCGCCGTTTTCCTCTACCACATATTCCATCGCTTCCTTCACTTCATCTGCCGTCTCTTTGGATATGGCCTGACGCACCACTTCTGTGCCGTAAGCTTTGACGGTCTTTCCTTTAGTATCCGTCAGTTCTTTTACCAGATGAGGCTTTACCAGTACGCCATCGTTTCCGATTGCACTGACAGCCGCAAGAAGCTGAACAGGCGTAACGGAAATTCCCTGTCCATATGCCATCGTGGCAAAATCTACAGAAGTTAACGACGATTTGTCTTTAATCTGTGCACCCGTTTCTCCCGGATAATCAATTCCCGTTTTTTCTGTAATGCCAAAGAGATCCAGATATTTGTAAAACAGATCAGTTCCCAGACGTTTTCCCAGCTGAATAAATACAGGGTTGCAGGAATTTCCCACTGCCTGCTTCAAGTTCTCATCTCCGTGGGGATCTGCATAGCTCCAGCACCGCAATTTTGTTCCGTCCACATTATATGACCCGGAGCAGTAAAAAGAATCTCCCAAGCTGCTTTTTCTTTCTTCCAGTGCTGCCGACAGGGTAAGAAGTTTAAATGTGGAACCCGGTTCATAGGTATCACTGACAATAGGATTTCTCCACATTTTGTTCCAGTACTCCATCTTTTCTTCTGATGACATTTTTTCCAGTCTCGCTGCCTCTGATGGGTCAAGAGGCACTCTGGCATTATTGGGATCATAGCCTTCTGTTGTGGCAGATGCCAGAATCTCC
>CAUWJW010000207.1:0-4884 GCA_963558985.1 uncultured Clostridia bacterium
TTTTAAACGGTTACATGAAGAATATAAAAAACAGCTGGAAGTTTGCAGGAAGTGGAGCGAAAGTGGTTACTGCGGGCGCATGGAGCTAATGACAACAGAGGCAATAGAGAAAAAGAGAATTTTTCCTGTCAGTGAATTAGAATTTCTGAATACAGTACTGATGACCCCAGCTGATACCGATTTTTTTGCATTGCTGCCGCCCCAGAAGAAGGAGGAAAAGCAGGCGGAAATCAGAGGGAAGGCCTTACAAAAATTTGATAAATTTTGTACAAAAAATAAACTTTCATATTTTGCAATGGAAAGTTTGCTGGTGGAAAGCGTAAAGCAGGAGTTTTTGTTTGAAGAAGAACAAATCTGGAAAGTCGGGATGCTGAGGCAAGATTATGAAAAAATGGTACAGCTTCTGAAGGAAACAAAAGAGCACGGCTTAATACTCAAAGACACTGAGGATCAGTATCCATCCATTGAGACACGGCTGAAAGGGATCCTTTTGGAAGGAGAAGAACAGGCAGATATTGAGGGTAAAACGTATCCGGTATTAATCGAACCGTTTGACTATTTGCCTCAAACTTATGGCAAAATAGCCTCTTTTAAGCACCATCTGGAAAAGCTGAGAAATGAACATAATAAACTGGTGAGAAAAGAGAAGGGGCTGCTGTATCCAAAGGCCGGTAAAAGTGCAAACGAACAACTGATGCAGCTTTGTGAAGCCGCTCAGAAATACAAAACCGGTGAAATGGTCTTTCGTGCTGTTACAGGGCAAAAGGGGGAGTTCCGTCTAAGCGACTTATTTCCTGTACAGCGGATTCCTTTTGGAAATGGAGAAATCAGTATTCCGGCAAATGAGTATCTATGGAGAGAAAAGGGAGACCAGAACTTTATCGAAAATCTTGCAGATGAAAAAACACAGATTTTGAAGTCGATTGACAGGATTTGCAGAGAGCAGAACATAGAGTATTTTGCTATGAGCGACCTGCTGGTGGGTATCGTTGTATACCGGGATATTATGCCCAATGGGGAAAACAAAACTTTGGCAGTGGGTCTTGTACGCCGGGAATATGAACGGTTGCTGAAATATTTAAGGCAGGAGCAATCTGATTTGGTTCTGGAGGAATTCAAAGATAATGAAAAGAAATATCCTTTAACGACAAAATTTGTTACACTGCCTGACAGTAAATTTTCAGAGGCATTGATTCAGCTGATACCGCTGGACAAAATACCGGAAGCTTTTTATACAAGACGAGCCTTCCGGGAAGAAATGCGGGAGTATAACAAACGGTATAGAGAACTTCTGGACTTTAGTGCGGGAAATATTAAGAAGTATAAGGCGCTGTATACAGAAGAGGAAATAGAAGAAAAATCAAAGGAATACAGTAAAATGGATGCAGTCTCTTTTGCTGCTGAAATTGAGCGGATGGCACAGCGTTATAATGAGGATGAACAGGCGTTTTGCTATGAGAGAGTAGCTTTCTTTTTTTCTAAGATAATAGATCAGGATGATTTGTATCCGCTGCAGCGGAAGCAGTTTCGCAATATTGAGCTGAACTGCCCTCGGGATTACTCTGTCTGGCAGCCAATTCAGGATGCAGAGCTGCAGCGGCAGGTAACATGCATTCAGAAGGCGGATTTGAAGTTGATTAAGGAGTTTGACCGTGTATGTCAGGAATTGGGACTTGGATACTTTGTTTGTGGTGGCACGATGCTGGGATATATGCGCCATAAGGGGTTTATTCCATGGGATGATGATGTGGATGTTGCCATGCTTCGAGCAGATTATGACCGATTCTTGTCAGAAGCGCCGAACCTTTTAGGAAAAGAATTTTTTCTCCAGATAAGGGAAACGGATCCTACAATTCCATATTTATTCAGTAAGATTCGTCTTAATGGTACAGAATACTGCACCGAGTACAATAAAGATCGGGCATATCATAAAGGAATTTGTCTGGATATTTTTCCTTTTGACTATGTTCCTAATGATTTAAAAGAGCGGGAACTATTTGTGAAAGAGGTTATCGGACTGGCTAAAGCACACCATACAATTGCGAATAATCAGCTTCCGGAGGTAGAAGAACCTTTTGAACCGAGAAATGAAGAGGAGCGCCGGTATCGAGAAGAGCAGCGGCAGATTATTCAGGGATTCTGGTCACAGTCACTGGTTGAGAGTCAGAAAAAATATATAGAGAAAGCAACTATGTATAATGAGCAGGCCGATAAGCTGGGCTTAAAAACGGTCGCCAGCTTTGTTCCTAGCTATACGTATATTGACTTGAATGACTTGCTGCCGTATCAGAGAGGCAAATTTGAGGGAATAGATGTATTCGTACCTAAAAGGCCGGATATATTCTTGGAGATGCAGTACGGTAATTATATGGAGCTGCCTCCGCTGCATATGAGAGTTGCTCATCGGTTGGTGAAGTGGTCTGATGGAAAAGCATCTGCAGATAATCAGAAAAAGAGGCAGTACAATGTAACATAAGGAGAAGAGACTGGATGAATATTTTAATGCTAATGATGGGTGGGAGCGGAACCCGCTTTGGTGCAGATATTCCAAAGCAATATGTGAAAGTAGAGGGAAAACCGATATTTTCATACATTTTAAAGGGATATGATGATTGTGATTTTATTGATGCCATTGTGGTGGTCACACACAAAGACTGGGCAGATTATGTGCAAATCTGGAAGGATAATATGAATGTGACAAAATTAAAAGTTGTGACCAATGGAGGCAGTACAAGATCAGAATCTGTAAAAAATGGGCTGTTAGCGATGGAGGATTTTGCTTCAGAAAAAGATATTATTCTGATTCATGATGCGACACATCCATATGTAGATGTTCAGGGCACAAAAGATGTCATTCAAGGTGTAAAAAAATATGGGGGTGCAACTCTGGGGCAGTGTCAGTATGATACAGTTTATCAAATGGATGAAGAAAGCAACATACTAGAAAAGGTAGTTCCCAGGGAAAAAATAGTATCAGGCGCGTCACCGGAAGCATTCTTTTTTAAAGATATACATGATATTTATACATCGGCATCTCAGAGTGAACTGGAGGAAATGACTTCAGCAGGCGCTATAGCATTAGCATATGGCATAAAAATGCAGGTGGTTCCATCTAATGTGTTAAATTTGAAGATTACTTACAAAAATGACATGGATGTATTTACACAGATGGTGAGAAGTTTTTTCCCGGAGCAATAAATTAAAAGACTGTATTTATATGAGAGCTTTGCAAAAATGAGTTTAGAGAAAGCAAGATTAACAGGATACGATAATGTGAAGTGCCTTTTGATTGTACTAGTTGTGATTGGGCATGTTGCAGAATTTTTTGTGGACCGCTCGCAGGTCATGAAAAGTATATTCCTTTTTATATATTTTTTTCATATGCCACTGTTTATTTTTGTAGCAGGGTTATTTCAAAAGCAGTATAAAGAGGGAGAATCTTTTAACTTAAATAAGTTCCTGGCTTTGATTATGCTGGGATATATTTATAAAGTATTTAAATTTCTATATGGATGCTGGTTTGGAAAAGAGGGCGTTTTTCATTTTCTTTCTGAAGATGGGATACCCTGGTTTCTTTTTGCACTGGCGGCTTTTATGGGGATTATGTTTATATGCAGAAATATAAAGCCGTTATATTTGATGGCTGCAGCAGTAGTGCTGGCATGCTTTAGTGGATATGATAAAGAACTTGGGGACTTCCTGTGCATGAGCAGGATTATCGTGTTTTTGCCATTTTATGCGGCCGGTTATTATTTGGAGCCGGATACACTGATGAAGCAACTTAATAGAACAGGAATAAAAGTTCTTTCAGGAGTTGTACTGGTGCTCATGGTGTATTTATGTTTCAGGTATACAGACGTACTGTATGAGCTGAGGCATTTAATAACTGGAAGAAATCCGTTCAATGAGTGGGATGCTTCACATGGGGGAGGCATCCTGATGAGAATGATTTGCTATGTGACTGCGGGGCTTTTAGGTGTTTCTGTAATAAGTCTGATGCCGAACAGAAAGATTCCTATTTGCACATCAGTGGGGCAGAATTCTCTGAGAGTGTATTTCTGGCATAAATGTATTGTAGACGGGGTTGTATATTTTGGGCTGGCAGATATGCTGTTTACGATGGGAATCCCGGGGAAGATTCTATTGCTGTTTTTGGGAATGGCAATCGCTTTTATTACAGCAGCAAAACCATTTGCTTTTCCTCCGGACTTTGTATTAAGAAAATCATTTTACAAACAGATTAAGAAGTGAATTCATAAAGGAGATTGTAAAGAGTGAAGACAATAAGTTCAATTATAAAAGAACATATTCAATGGCGGAGTCAGATCTTTAAACTGGCAAAAGCAGACATCATCAAAACTTACAGCGGTGCAGCACTGGGATGGGCATGGGCACTGGTAAAGCCGACTGTAACCATCTTTGTATTCTGGTTTGCATTCTCAGTAGGACTGCGGCAGGGAGGAGATGTAAACGGTTATCCCTTCATTTTATGGATGATGGCAGGGATTATTCCATGGTTTTACATGAGCGATATGATTACGCAGGGGGCAGAATCTATTCGGAAATATAAGTATCTGGTAACAAAGATGAAATTTCCGGTGTCGACGATTCCTACTTTTGTGGGGCTGTCAAAGCTGTCCATTCATATTTGTCTGATGGTGATTGTATTTATTTTCTTTTGTGCTTTTGGATATCCACCGGATATCTACTTGCTGCAATTGCCTGTGTATATGCTGTTTATGACCATGTTTTTTATTGTGTGGGGCCTGTTTTCCGCAATGCTTTCGGCGATGAGCAAGGACTTCCTCAATCTGGTCAAGTCCCTGACAACGGCTATTTTCTGGCTGTCCGGCATTATGTGGAATATCCATAAAATTCACATCC
>CAUWJW010000208.1:0-4840 GCA_963558985.1 uncultured Clostridia bacterium
ATCGCTAAAAGCTCTTCTGAACCACAGGCATAGCCCGTGGTTTTCGTTTTGACAATAATGAAAGCGGCCGAATACAGCTTTCCTCGCTACATTCGGCCTCTTTTACCTGGCCCGTCTTCTCTATATACTTTATGCCTAAGATCGAGCCGGTATGATTCCATAGGAAAGTACTTAAAACGCGCTTTCCAAAATTTCCTCTATATCTTTTTCTTTTAGTTTACATGGATTGACGTTCAGCAGACGGTACGCCATTGTTCCCTGAATAATTTCCGGGAACATTTCTTTTGTCACGCCCACATCCCGCAGCTTCATAGGTACTCTCAGATCTTCTGCCAGCTGAAAAACTGCATTTGCTGCTGCTTCAGCAGCTTCTCTTTCTGTAAGTCCATCTGTATTTTCTCCCATAGCCTCTGCAATTTCTTTAAACTTGGCAAGATTTCCTACAACATTTCGTTTCATGCAATACGGCAAAAGTAATGAATTTGCCACACCGTGAGGCACATGAGCAACTGCACCGATTGTCTGCGCGATTCCATGAACAACACCCAGTCCGCCATTCATAAAAGCTGGACCGGCCATCGTGCTGGCAATCGCCATATTGCTCCTCGCTTCAATGTTTGTACCATCTGCCGTAGCTAAACGAATATTTCCGGCAATCAGTTTAATCGCAGCCAGCCCCATGGCATCACTCAGCGGTTCTGCATTTAATGAAACATAAGATTCAATTGCGTGAGTAAGTGCATCCATGCCTGTTGTTGCCGTAATAAAAGGTGGCATTCCCACATGCAGCATAGGGTCAATCAAAGCCATTTTAGGTATCAGGTTCTCATGTGTCACTGACACTTTTGTTTTTTCTTGATTATTGGTAATAACAGAGGCTGCTGTCATCTCACTTCCTGTACCTGCAGTTGTCGGAATACAGAAAAGAGGCATAATCTCTTTTGTAACTTCTTTTGTTCCTCCGAAAAGATATTCCCTGATAGATCCTTCATGTGTTTGCATTAAGCAGATGGCTTTAGCCGTATCAATAGCACTTCCTCCTCCCACTGCCAACAGAAAATCCACTTGCTTCTCTTTTTCTCAGTATATCAGCTGCTTCATCTACCACTTCAATCGTTGGATCCGGTACAAGTTCATCGTAAACTTCATAATCTATATTTCCTGCTTTTAGCCCTTCCTCAACTTTATCAATGATCCCGGCATTTACAATTCCCTTATCTGTAGCTATAAATACTTTTTGGAATCCCATTTCACTTTTTAAAATATGGCCCAATTCTGCAGAAAGCCCCAGGCCAAATCTTACTTTCGTAGGCATCTTAAAAATAAAATCTTTCATATCTTCACCCTTCTTCCTTTTCTGCTAAAACCTTATTTCTGTACTTTGCTTGAAACTTTCCAGATTCCCATTTTTTTTGCTTCTTCCATCAATTCTTCCCGGAAGTCCGGATGGGCAATAGACACTAATAGCTCTGCCCGTTCATATGTGTTCTTTCCCTTGAGATTTACGGCACCATATTCTGTCACGATATAATGTACACCGCTCCTTGGTGTTGATACAATTGACCCCTGAGGAAGGGTTGCCCTAATAAGGGATTCTCTGGTTCCATCTTTGCGCTTCCTGGTAGATGGCAGGCACAGGAAGCTTTTTCCTCCTTCAGATTTGAATGCTCCCATTACATAATCCAACTGTCCTCCAGTTCCGCCAATATGCTGCAGTCCTGCAGATTCAGAATTGACTTGTCCAAATAAGTCTACCTGCAAGCAACTATTAATTGATATCATTTTCTCATTCTTTGAAATAACATCCACATCATTTACATAATCCACCGGCCCTACTTGCATCATCTGGTTTCCATCAATCCAATCATATAGCTCTTGAGAACCCATTGCAAAAGTATATGTCATCTTTCCTTTATTAAGAGACTTATTTCCAGTGATTTTGCCTGCTTTAAAAAGCTGGAGATATGCATCCACAAACATCTCTGTATGTACACTCAAATTATCAATATCAGATTCTGCAATGAGTTTTCCTACATAGTTAGGAAAACCGCCCGTACCCAATTGCAGCGTACTTCCACTTTCGATAAGTTTTACTATATGCTCTGCCATCTTTTTTTCAGTTTCTGTTGCTTCTTTTGCATGAATCGTAGGAAGCGGTGTATTGCTGCCTTCCACTACATAATCTACCTGCGAAATATTAATACAGTTCTGTATACCATGGTTTACAGGCATATTTTCATTAACTTCTACAATAATTTTTCTGCTGTTTTTTAATATGCCCCAATATTCTGCAATCTGCGGACCCAAGTTAAAGTTTCCGGATTTGTCCATTGGCGCAACCTGAAGCATTGCTGCCGCAAACTGGGGTCTGCATTCTTCATAAAACTTGGTATTTTCTCTGAACTGCACTGGAAGAAACCAACAATTTCCCTCTTTATTGCAATTCCTTTCTGTTCCTGTAAAGTGACTGCTGCTATAATGGAAATGTTCTGCATTTGGATCCGCCTGAAGCGTTTTTGGTTTTTCCGGATAACTCCACATCGTGGTGCATATAGTAATATCTTCTAATTCATTAGCCCGCCTCGCCAATGCAGCCTCCAAATCCACTACCACACCGCAGAAAAGGCCCAAGTGAAGATAATCTCCGGATTGAACAACTTTTACTGCTTCATCTGCTGTTACCAGCTTCTGTTTATACTCTTCCTGAATCTTATCAGCAGGAAGCCACTGTTTTACATCATAGCTCATTTTGTTTCTCCTCTATTTTTAAATCATATATTTTCGATAATTACTGCTGTACCCATTCCGCCACCGGCACAAAGAGTCGCCAAACCATACCTTGTATTTCTTCTTTTCATTTCATACATGAGGCTGATAACAATCCTGGATCCTGTTGCGCCTACCGGATGCCCCAAAGAAATTCCACCGCCATTTACATTAAGGTACTCTCTATCAATTCCTAACTCTTTTTGACATGCTATACATTGAGCTGCAAAGGCCTCATTAATTTCAAAAAGACCTATATCGTCTATGGTTAAGTTGGCTTTATCCAAGGCTTTATTAGTTGCACTGATTGGACCGATTCCCATAATATCCGGATCTACACCTGTAGTAGCAACAGATACTACCCTTGCTAAAATCGGAACGCCTAATTCTTTTGCCTTTTCCTCTTCCATTAAGATAACTCCTGAGGCTGCATCGTTCATTCCTGATGCATTTCCTGCTGTAACGCATCCGCCTTCTTTAAAAGAGGGTTTTAAGCTTTGCAGACCTTCTATTGATGCATCTCTTTTTGGATACTCATCTGTATCATACACCTGAGTTCCTTTTTTGGACTTTACAGTAATTGGGATAATCTCATCTTTAAATTTTCCGCTGTCTATTGCCATGACTGCCCGTTTTTGGCTTTCCAAAGAGTATTCATCCATTTGCTGCCTTGTTACATTGTATTGTTCTGCAACATTTTCAGCTGTAATACCCATGGCCGGTCCAATACCTAAATTCGTAAGTGAATCCCACATAGAATCTCTCAGCTCCATGTGACCAAACTTGCGGCCATACCGGGCGTTAAAAACCATATGAGGTGCTGTACTCATACTGTCTGCTCCTCCGGCCATAATGCATTCCGCCTCACCTGCACGGATTTGATAAAATCCCATCTGAATAGATGACATAGATGATGTACAATTTCTATGGATAGTAATACCCGGAACTGTAACCGGAAGCCCTGCTTTTACCAATGCAACTCTTGCCAAATTATTTTCCTTATATGTTCTTTGGTAGTTGCAGCCCCAAATTACATCTTCAATAAGCTCTGGACTAATTTGTGATTTTTTTATTAATTCCTGCATAACAGGAATACTTAAATCCAGTGACGTTAATGTTTTAAACTGCCCTCCAATCGTGCCGATTGGTGTCCTGCATCCGGCAACGATAACTACGTTTCTCATTTTTTCCTCCCTGTGTTTATTATATCTATAAATAGGCTATTACCTTCCCTGATAGTTCGGTTTTCTTTTTTCCAAAAAAGCCCTCATTCCTTCCTTCTGATCCTGTGTAGAAAACAATGCTGTCCAATTATCGCATTCAAGCTCTGTAGCTTTCTCCATTGAAACCCCGAAGCTCTCCCCTATTGTCTTTTTAGCTGTCCACAATGCGATTGGAGCCTTATCTGCCAATTTACCGGCAAATTTCACTGCTTCTGTATAAAGTGCTTTATCTGGAATCACCCGATTGATCAGACCTATTTCTAAACCTTTTTGCGCTGAAATAATATCTCCGCTAAAAATCAGTTCTTTTGCCGCTGCTTCTCCAATAAGGCGGGGAGCACGAATCGTACCGCCTGCTCCCGGCATGATACCAAGATTGATTTCCGGAAAACCTATTTTGGCATCTTCTGATGCAAATCGTATATCACATGCCAGTGCCAACTCAAGCCCTCCCCCAAGGGCATATCCTTCTATCGCAGCAATTGTCGGTATCTTCAGCTCTTCTATTTTGTTAAATGTAGGCGAAAACATGAATGCTCTGGCTTCGCTTTCATTGCACTCTACCATATTTCCGATGTCTGCACCTGCTGCAAAATTTTTCTCACTGTGTATCAGGCAGGCGCTTATATCTTCATCCCCTGCAATTTCTTCAATTGCATCATCAATAGTATCCACTGCCGCTCTATTAAGTGCATTTAATTCTTTGGGGCGATGAATACGCAGAACAGCTATGTTCCCCTCTTTAAACCAAATGACTTCTTTCATAAAAATTTCACCCCTTTCTTCTTATTTTTTATACTCGTAAAAACCTTTTCCTGACTTTCTGCCGTACTCTCCTTTTGCATATCTTT
>CAUWJW010000209.1:0-4719 GCA_963558985.1 uncultured Clostridia bacterium
CAGCCCTCCTGCCAATAGATAAACGGCGGCAAAGATCATTCCCGCTGCATTAACTAAAAGTGTCCCTATATGATCCTTTAAATACTCCGATGGTTTCATCTTGTCTCCGTTCTTTTACTCTTTATATTTTGTAACCCATGCCCCGCTTTGTTTCGATAAATTCTTTTTGTCCGATTTCTGACAGCTTGCTGCGAAGCCGGGTCATATTCACGCTCAGCGTGTTATCATCAATAAAGATCTGATCATCCCATAAGGCCTCTATGAGATCTGCCCGCTGCACCACTTCCCCGGGATGGCGGAACAGATAGCTGAGAATACGAAATTCATTTTTAGAAAGCTCCGCCTCCTTCTCCCCTGACCGTATGCAGCAGGAAAGAAGATCCAGCATCACACCCTTATACGAAAGGCTCCTGCTGCTCTGTTTTTCTTCTCTCCCGCTTCGTTTCAGGACTGCTGCCATCCTTGCCAGAAGGATAGGTGCCTGATAGGGCTTTGTTATATAATCATCTCCGCCCTTTGTGATGCCTTCCAGTTCATCCATGGATGTGTTTCTTCCTGTAACGAAAATAACCGGAACCCGGGAGGTTTCCCGGAGCCTGCTACACACCTGAAGTCCGCTGGTTCCGGGAAGATTAACATCCAACAGCACCAGATCCGGATCCTCTTTTAGAATCTGCTCCGGCAGATTGTCAAAGTCTGTTACACAGACAGGCTCATACAACGCATTTTTCAGCAAAACTTCCAGTTCATTTCTTATACTCTCATCATCTTCCACAATCATAATCCTGTACATGAAACTCCCCCTTACGCTCCGTTTTCTTTCCTCCCTGCCATCTTTTATCAGCCGCACTTGCTGTATCCGCAGTTTCTGCAGATGACGCATCCACTCTCATGTTCCATGCTGCTTCCACATTCCGGGCAGTGTTCACCACCGGTTCTGACTTCCGGTGTCGGTTTGATATCACCGGGCATTGGCAGCCAGTTTCCCAGAGCCACCTGTTTTTCGTATTCCTGCTGAATCACTTTTGCGATGGCATCCGGACAGGATGTACACTTGAGCCCATGCTGGCGGATAGTGGATGCACATCGAATTCCCTTCAGCTGATCCACGATGGTGTTCACATCAATACCGCTTCTGAGGGCTACTGATGCCAGTCTTGCCGTTGCCTCACTCTGGCTGGGACATCCGCCTGCTTTTCCTGTATTGGTAAAGATTTCGCAGATCCCCTTCTCATCATAATTAACGGTAATGTACAGATTTCCGCATCCAATCTTCACTCGTTCTGTTACCCCGGTAACCACATCGGGACGCGGACGCGGGGTAATATGGTTTACTTCCGTACTTTCGCTCTTTCCTTCTTCTTTCTCAGTCGGCTTTCGCTCTTCTCTCTGCGCATCTTCGTCCTCTTCGCTGCGCTTCACCTTCCCGATATTGAGCACCTGTTCATCCCGGCTTCCGTCCCTGTAAATGGTCACGCCTTTGCAGCCCAGAGAAAATGCCAGGGAATACACTTCCGCCACATCTTCTCTCGTTGCTTCATTAGAGAAATTCACTGTCTTGGATACGGCATTATCTGTATGCCTCTGAAAAGCTGCCTGCATCCGCACATGATACTCCGGACTGATATCATGGGTGGAAACAAAGACGCGCCGGATATCCTCCGGAAGCTCTTTCATATGACTGACTGTCCCCTCTCCGGCAATGCGCCGCATCAGTTCTTCCGAATAAAGCCCCCTCTTCTCCAGCTCTGCCTTTAAGACCGGATTTACCTCCAGCATCTCTGTTCCATCCATAATGTTGCGGATAAATACATAAGCAAAGACAGGCTCTACGCCTGATGAGCATCCTGCAAGGATAGACAGTGTCCCTGTAGGTGCAATGGTGGTAATGGTGCCGTTTCTCTGGGGTTTTTCCTGCGGAAGAATACTTTCTTCAAACAGAGGGAAAACGCCTCTTTCTTCCGCCAGTTTCCTGCTGGCTTCTCTTCCCTTTTCCGTAATAAAGGCCATTACCTGTTCAGCCAGATCCACAGCTTCATCGCTGTTATAAGGGATCCCCATCATAAGCAGGCTGTCTGCCCATCCCATAACCCCCAGACCGATCTTCCTTGTTTCCTTCGTGGTTTCGGCAATCTGCTCCAGCGGATATTTGTTCACATCAATTACATTATCCAGGAAATGCACAGCATGCTTAACCGTCTGCTCAAGCTTTTCCCAGTCAAATACCATCCTGCCGCGCTCTTCTTTCAGCATTCCGGTCAGATTAATTGACCCCAGATTACAGCTCTCATGAGGCAGGAGGGGCTGTTCTCCACACGGGTTGGTGGCTTCGATCCTGCCCTGTCCCGGAACAATGTTGTCCCTATTGAGACGATCAAGGAAAATAATCCCCGGCTCTCCATTTCGCCATGCCGCATCCACAATTTTGTTGAACACCACTCCGGCATTCAGCTTTCTGACAGTCTTCTCTGTGTGAGGATCCACCAGTTCATAGTCTCTCCCCTCTTCAGCCGCCTTCATAAATTCTTCTGTAAGTCCTACAGACAGATTAAAGTTGGTAATTTCCTTATTATCTGCCTTGCAGTCAATGAATTTCAGGATATCCGGGTGGTCAATCCGCAGGATTCCCATATTGGCACCTCTGCGGGAACCGCCCTGTTTAATGGCCTCTGTAGCCATGTTAAACACCTTCATAAAGCTGATGGGACCGCTGGCAACTCCGCCTGTAGAGTTTACCGTACTGCCCTCCGGCCGCAGTCTGGAAAAGGAAAAGCCCGTACCGCCTCCGCTCTTGTGAATCAGCGCCGCCTGTTTGATGGCTTCAAAAATAGATTCCATACTGTCTTCCACAGGCAGCACAAAACATGCCGAAAGCTGTCCCAAGTCTCTGCCTGCATTCATCAGCGTAGGTGAATTGGGCAGAAATTCCAAGTTCGTCATCATATCATAAAAAATCTGTTCTGTCTTTCCACAGTCTGCTTCTTTATCATGAATCCTGTCTGCAGCTGCAATAGCCTTTGCCACTCTGCGGAACAGCCCTTCTACTGTCTCTATCGGTTGTCCCTTCTCATCCCTTATTAGATACCGCTGCTCCAACACGGTTTCTGCATTGCGATTGATCTTCATCTTTTATTCTCCTTAAGTGATAAAATATACTACATATTGTATCACTTAAGGTATGTTTGTCAATACTTTGTGTTTTTATTCATTCTCCCGCAATCTCTCCACCACAGTCTTTTTCGACACACTTCGATAGACCAGAATCGGCAGCACAGCTCCCATCAGTAGGAATACCGGTGCGGTTGCGCCGATTGCCAGGGCAGTAAAATGATATTCATAAAACCAGAACATCTTTTCCATCAGACTGCCCGCCATAGGTCCTATCATCACGGTAAGAACAGTCGAAAACAGAATGGCGCCCAATGCATAGAACAGCCCCTCGCAGATGAGCATCTTCTTCAGCTGCTTTCCTGTCATGCCGATGGACTGCAGCATCGCCAGTTCTCTGCGCCTGCTGAGGATCCCGGTCATAATACCATTGAAAAAGTTCAATACACCCACCAGTCCTACAATTGCACACAATACACCGCCAAGCAGCGTAAACATCTGCCTGAACCCTTCAAACTCTTCTCTGACTAGCGCTTTGCTCTCATACATGTATGCCGATGTATCCGCTTTTGTCATTTCCGCCAGGAACGCCTCGGCCTGTTCTTCTGCTTTCTGATTCGGCGTGTCAAACATATACAGAAGTGAAAACAGCTCCTGCCGGCTGTCTTCCCGCAGTCTTTCCGCTGCCATTACTGCATCGAATCCTTCCATACTGCTGTACCGGAAAGAAATCGGATATGGGATCTCCACCAGAGCACATACCGTATAGGTCACACTATGCTTTTTCTCCGCATAATACGTAATGTATTTTTCTGGCGTGTTTTCTGTGGATTTCTTTCCTGTACGGCTGTCAATATAGTACCCTTTGTCCACATACGTTACCTCCAGCCGGTCGCCCGGCTTTGGCAGTTTCTCCATATTTTTGGGATTGCCGTAATCATCCACATCAACCCCCACAGCAATGGCCTTTTTTTTAGGATCTAAAAGGGGCGCAGTATCGCCTTTAAAAACCTTCAGTTTTTTCACAAGCGCCTTGTCCATCCCTTCTGCATGCACCGGCACTTCTTTTCCATGGAATCTGCCTATCTGGTTATCCCCCTCTGCTTCCCAGGCCTGTCCTGCCGAGGAAGCCTCTGTCCCTGCTTTTATCTGCCGCACTGTTTCAGGCTCCACACCGGAAGCACGATCGTCGGCTTCAAAGCGGAAGTAATCTGTCTTACCCACAATAAAATCTGCACACGTCTTACTTTCCAGATATTTTTCCATGCTGAACCCGCCGACAAACATGGTCAGAATAGACAGAAGCACCACGGACAGAGAAAGAGACACAACAACCAATGCTGTTTTTACTTTGTTTCTTCCTAAATTGGCAAAGGCCATCTGATGAATCTTCGCTCCCCTTGTCTTTTTCTTTTTCGTGGATGCTTTTGCCCCTTCGGTATACTTGGCAGCTTCTACAGGTGACACTTTTGCAGCCAGTCTGCCGGGTTTTCTGCAGGAAAGCATCACCGTAATCACAGAAAAAAGTGCCGCACCTGCGAAAATAACCGGTGATGCACTGATATCAGCCTGCATATCCATGGTCATTTTTTCTAACACTACAGGCGTCAG
>CAUWJW010000210.1:0-4665 GCA_963558985.1 uncultured Clostridia bacterium
TGAGCAGCTGTTATGCTGCCGCCGCTTAATTTGATGACAGCCCGTCTTACAGCATAATGACGACAGGAATATATATCCGGGTACTCTCTCATAAGCCGTGTCTTTTCCGCCTGGATACTTTCCCAGCTGATCGATGGTGCAATCGCACCCAGATGGCTGCGTATATAATCCTCTTCATCCGGCGGATCAATCTTTCCGGATCTTTGTGCTGTTCCGGTCTTTCCTGCAACACTAACCGGGAAATTGCGAAAAATTCCTTTGAGACTTCCGCCTGAACCGTTGACTGCCATTGTCATCCCCTCTATGATCGCATCAAAGCAGGAATCATCCTTAACTTGTACTTTAACAGGTTCTTCCTTCTCTATTGTACCACGTCCTTCAATCTTTTCAACTACACTTACGGGATTTCGTACACCTTTATTTCCAATAGCGGCTGTATACGCTGCCATCTGCAGCGGCGTATAAGAGTTGAGCCCCTGTCCGATGGCAATATTGAGTGCATCTGCAGTATTCCAAGTGGCCTGATTGATATAGGTGTATTTGCACAGTTCCGACAGACAACTGCGCTGCTCTTCTTTTATCCCTCTTACATGCTTCAGCCGTCCTTCAATCTGTTCCCTTGTCAGCTCTTCCCCAATCCAGCTGATAATCTCTTCAATACTTTTATCCAGTACCTTTCTGTCTCTAATCACCTCTTTTTCAAAATAAGTTTCAGCTTCTGCCAATAATACATTTTTTAAAGAGCGCTTCAGCCCCTGTATCTTTGTTTCCTTTGACGGTGTCTCCGTCACAGTCTCCGGAATCTGAATACCTGTGCTTTGTCCCAGCCCGTATAGTGCTGCTGTTTCCATAATTCTATCAATAGAAATCGGCTCTTTATAACCCAAACTTTTCCCTGTATAAAAATCTTTCCCTGTGGCTGCATCAAAAAAATAATAATTACAAGAGACTTCCAGCGCCTCTTTCAAATTCAGGAAGCCATGCTTTTTCTCAGAGAGATTCCATATCACACATCCAAATGAACGATTGCCCACCTTCACATAACCGTTATCATACAGTTTTCTTTCCGGATCCAGACCGCATTCCATCGCTGCGGTAGCTGTAACCATTTTAAAAGTAGAACCCGGCTGAACCGCACTTTTCGCAGCCACATGATATAAAGGCGCAGGTGCAAGAGGATCTCTGGGATTCTTGCTCTGCAAGGACTTCCAGTCTTCTGTAGATATGCCGTTTACAAACAGATTCGGATCAAAATCCGGACAACTGGCCATAGCCAGGACTTTTCCAGTTTTTACATCCAACGCTACTGCAGCTCCAACTTGAGCATGGGGCGCCTGCTTCATTAAATACTCTCCATGCATACCGGAAAAAGTTCCTCCCCGCCGCATCGCTTCCAGCGCCTGCTGCAGTGCTTTCTCCGCTGTCTGCTGCATCTGCAGATCAATGGTCAGCGTCACATCCTTCCCCTTTTGTGCTTCTTTGTTGCTGATGGTTTTTACCAGTTCCCCGGCTGCATTGACCTGAACTTTTTTCACTCCGCTCTTTCCCCGCAGTTCAGATTCATAAACTTTTTCAATCCCATCTTTCCCAACCATATCCCAGCTTTGATATCCGGCTTCTTCCACATATTTCTTTCGTTCCTCATCTGAAATTTTGCCCAGATATCCCAGCACATGAGAAGCTGCATTTCCATAAGGGTATGTTCTGGAGACTTCAGAAAAAATCTCCACTCCCGGAAAAGAGCGGCTGTTTTCTTCAATCATTGCAACGGAGCTGTCCGAAATATCCCGGGCAACTGTTACCGGCATATATTTTTTATATCCCATGGCTGCCAGTTCGTTTCGTACCGCAATCACTGCTCTTGCTTTTTCATAAGAAAGCTTCTTATCAACTGCAAAATAATCTCTCAGTTTAAAAAAGGCTTCCTCTGCAGAAAGATTTTCTTCAAACCCGTAGCGATTCAAAAATTCCTTTTGTTTTCCCTTCTCATAATAAAAAACACCTTCCGCCCTGCGCTGCACAGGCAGATTGTCATACAGCCTGTCCCCGTTCTTTCCTAATGCCTCTGCCAGCTGCAAAATGGTATTGTTAAGCTGTGCTTCCTGCAGATTTCCCCTGCTGATCCGCACGGATGCCGTATAAATATTTCCGGCCAGAACCCTCCCTTTCCGATCCAGAATACGCCCTCGCGGAGGTGTAGTGTAAACAGTTTTCACACTCAGCCCGTCTGCTGCCTGCGCCCACTTTTCCTTTTCAAATACAGTCAGACAGACCAGTCTTGCCAGCAAAACAAATATCAGTAAAAAAATAAAACAAACCAGCTGCCTGTATCTGGAATGGGTCCCTCGATTCATATCCGGATTTCCCCCTTCTTTTCCTTACTCAAAAGCATATACAATCCTGCCGCAAAGACGGCATTATATAAACTCAAAACAGGTATCTGCCACAGAACAGCAGAAAAATTCCACGCCGTACCAAAAATTTTTGTCCCTGCCCATAAAACACTTTGAAATACCAGCGTTTCCAATCCTGTGAAAATTGTCCGAAAGGAAAGATGCTCCCAATTGCACAGTCGAGAGGCCAAGGCTCCAAGAAGACCTGCTGTAAACAGACCTGCCGCCCCGGGTCCTGCATACAGAGAAAAACAGATATCCCGAAGACACCCTGCTACTGTACCTGCTCCTGTAACAACTGCCGGTTCACTCCCTGTAAAAATCAACGCCAGCATCATACACAGCAACAGATCAGGTCCTGAACTTCCTGAAGAGAAGAAAAAACTTGCAGCGGGCTGCAATAAGAAAGCTGCCGTCATAAAAAAAACAACTCTTCCAGTCTTCATAGAATCACAGCCACTTTCTTTAGTTGAAAAAAGTTTACTGCAGGTTCTGTTTGAATCCAAATACTTTGCATTCCCTTTTTTTGTTCTGTGCATACAACTCTTCCAATATCCAGCCCGGCCGGATAAATACCTCTGCCTGAAGTCACTAACTGTTCCCCCTTTTTTACTTTTTTTGTTTCATCCAGCAGATAACCGGTCAGTCTGCCACTGCCATTGCTTTGCAGGATGCCCATGCTTTCTTCCCCTTGTATCCGGAAGCTGACCTTTTCTTTAAATGCCAGTATAGAAGCCACCTTTGCTGTATTTTCTGATACGCAGATTACTTTTCCCACCAATCCGTCAGCACTAACCACAGTGCTTCCCTCTCTAATGCCTGTCCGGCTCCCTTTGTCTATGGTAAACACGCCCTGCCAGCCGGTATAATCAAGAGCAGATACATTTGCTGCTACTGCCTGCTGTTTTGTCATGGCTTCATATTTAAAAACGCCATATAGATTCTCTAGTTCCTCTTTTTCGACTTTTGTCATTCTCAATGCGTTCTTTTCTCTCTGCAGCTGCAGCACCTCCTCTTTTAGCGCTTCATTTTCAGCAAGAATTTGTTTAAACGAAAAGAGCCCGGTTATTCCTTTGCGGACTCCTTCTGCCGCTCCACAAACAGGAGCTGTCACTGCATCTGTCATATTTTGAAGACTGCCTTTTAGACCATACTGGCTCATATTTGTTTTTAAGAAAAAAAGCAGCAGCCCCACTGCTGCGATTGCACAAACGCCTATGATGATCTTTCCGCTCCTGTTCCAATCCATGATACCCATTCCCTTTCTTTTTGTCCTGTGCAGCCGGCTCTCTTACATCAGGCCCTGGCTTTTCAGGCTTAAATATCTGCCATCCCCAATAATAATGTGATCCAATACATGAATACCCAGAATCTCAGCTGCCTCTACGAGACGTTTGGTTGTATCCAGATCCTGCTGACTGGGTCTTGGATCTCCGCTTGGATGATTATGCACAAATAAAACAGCTGCAGCGCTTCTTTTAATCGCCTGGCTGAACACTTCCCTCGGGTGGATCAGCGTAGAATTCAGATCTCCTATGGAAACCTCTGTTTCTTCCAGGATCTGCCCTTTGGCATTAATCAAAAGCACATGAAAATGTTCTTTCTTATAGTATCTCATCTTTTCCATAAAAAGTTGCACGATATCATCAGGATTTGAGATTTCCTGTCTGGATTTTCTTGGGTAGGTGGCAGCACGCTTTCCCAATTCTGTCGCAGCCAGAATCTGACAGGCTTTTGCCCTGCCCATACCTTTAATTTCTGACAGTTCCTCTGGGGAGCACTCCTGCAGGTATACAATCCCGTTTTCATTTAATGTAAGGATCTCCTGTGCCAGCTCAAGGGCTGATTTCTCCTTTGTGCCTGTTCTGAGTAAAATTGCAAGCAGTTCTGCATTTGATAAGGCTTCTTTTCCATAAAAAAGCATTTTTTCTCTTGGGCGTTCTTCTTTGGGCAGATTTGTCAGTTTCATGATCGTCCTCCTTTTTCCATATTTTACCATTATTTTTTTTTGATTGCAACCTTTTCTTGTTTATATTTTTACACAATCGGGCCATAATATTAGGGAGACGAAAAAAGGAGGTCACAAATAATGAACAATATCAATGAAAGCATCAAATGTACTGTAGAACAGTGCACACACCACGCAGGAGCACAGAATTACTGTTCTCTGGACTGCATCACAGTTGGAACGCATGAGTCTTGTCCAACTGTAGATCAGTGTACAGACTGCCTGTCCTTCAAATGTAAATAAGACCAGGCACTTTTGTCTGGG
>CAUWJW010000211.1:0-4646 GCA_963558985.1 uncultured Clostridia bacterium
AGACTTCGTCATATACTGGGAAGTGATTATCAGGTATCAGGTTATCTTTCCTCTTTTTATATCAGTGGCTGCATGGGAATATTAAAAAACTGGCAGTTTGATGAGAACCGGCCCAGCCCCGATTTCATTGCACATTTGTGTTACGGGCTGATCATGAATACCATCGATCAAATGAGAAAAAATACAAACAGGAGTGATAAAATATGAAGCTCATTCATTTATCCGATCTGCACATCGGGAAAAGGGTTCATGCTTTTTCTATGATTTCGGATCAGAAGTATATCTTAAATGAAATCCTAAAGCTGATCGGCAGGGAACAGCCTGATGCTGTGCTGATAGCAGGGGATATTTATGATAAGCCCGTACCGTCAGCAGAAGCAGTGGAAGTTTTTGACGGATTTCTGGTGGCGCTTTCTGAGATAAAAATACCGGTTTTTCTAATTAGCGGGAACCATGATTCCGCTGAAAGGCTTGCTTTTGCATCCCGGATACTCAAAGACAGCCGTATTTACGTCTCTCCTGTTTATCATGGAGAAATCCGGCCTGTCCGACTACAGGATCACAAAGGGGAGGTGTGTATTTATATGCTGCCGTTTGTCAGACCGGCACAAGTAAAAGCACAGTACCCTGAAGCGGAAATTGAGACGTATAATGATGCAGTCAGAACAGCTGTTTCACACATGCATGTGGATCCGGAAAAAAGAAATGTTCTGCTGACCCATCAATTTGTAACAGGGGCGCAAGCATGTGAATCTGAAGAACTTTCCGCAGGCGGCACTGATCAGATAGATGCATCTGTTTTTCAGGATTTTGACTATGTGGCGCTGGGACATCTTCACGGCCCTCAAAGTGTGACTCGTCCCACTGTCAGGTATTGCGGGACACCGCTGAAATACTCCTTTTCCGAGACTGCTCACAGAAAATCGGTTACCATTGTACAGCTGGAGGAAAAAGGGAATGTGACAATCCGTACAGAGCCGCTGGTGCCGTTAAGGGATATGAAAAAAATAAGCGGGACCTATATGGAAGTAACGGATCGAAGCTTTTATGAAGGGCAAAGCCGGGAAGACTATTTTCATATCACGCTTACAGACGAAGAAGATATACCGGAGGCTGTAGGAAGGCTACGGGCTGTGTACCCGAATCTGATGCAGCTTGAGTATGACAATCACAGAACAAGAGGCGGCGCATCACTGGAGACTTGGGAGACCAAAGATCAGAAGACACCTGAAGCGCTGTTTTCTGATTTTTATAAAGCGCAGAATAACCGGGATATGAGCCCGGAGCAGCAGGCGTTTCTATCGCAGATTATTGAAAAAATATGGGAGGAAGAAGAATGAGGCCCACAAAACTGACCATGTCGGCATTTGGTCCTTATGCCGGTAAAACTGTAATTGATATGGATAAGCTGGGGGAAAAAGGGCTTTACTTGATTACAGGAGATACAGGTGCGGGAAAAACAACCATCTTTGATGCCATTGCATATGCACTTTACGGACAGGCAAGTGGTGCTATGCGGGATCCGTCTATGCTGCGGAGCAAATATGCAGACCCGGGGACTGATACGTTTGTGGAACTGGAATTTCAGTACGGACAGCAGGCATACAAAGTAAAGAGAACGCCGGAATACCGGCGTCCGGCAAGAAGAGGCAGCGGAACTGCCGTACAGAAAGCTGAAGCATGCCTTACACTTCCTGATGGAAGGACAATTACAAAAATAAAAGATGTGACCACTGCTGTAGAGGAGCTGTTGGGAATCGACTGTGAACAGTTTACCCGGATAGCGATGATTCCGCAGGGAGATTTTCTTAAACTGCTCTTTTCCACAACGGAAGAAAGAAAAAAGATTTTTCGCAGATTATTTCGAACACAAAGGTATGAGGCACTGCAGGAAAAGCTGAAAGAGGAGTTTGGAAAAGTCGATAAAATGAGGAAAGGGCTGGAAGAAAGCCTGCGCCAGTATGAAGAAGGATTTTGCCGGCCGGAGGAAGGCACTGCCTTAGAAGAAGAGGGGACGTTATCCGGCAGGATGGAAAAAATGCAGGAGATTGTACAGGAAGATCGGGAAAGAGAAAAGGAGCTTGCAGGGAAACTAAAAAATATAGAGGCAAGGCTGCAGGAGCTCCATCAATTGTCGGGAAAGGCGCAGAGAGACCGGAAGGCCCGCCTTCAGCTGGAAGCGGATCGGGCTGCACTGGAAAAGGAAAGAAGAAACAGTGTGAAGCTGCAGGAAGAATTGAAAACAGCAAAAGAAAATGCGGCAAAGCGGGAACTGATGGCAGAAGAAGCCGCATTGCTCAAAGAGCAGCTTTCTAAGTATGAAGCACTGGAAATCCACAGACAGGAGCAGAGAAATCTGGAAAAGAAAGAAAAACAGCAGCAGAAGGAACTGGGGGCACGGGTAAAAAAAGCAGAGGAATGGGAAGCTTTACTAAAAGAGGGGAAGCAATATCTGGAAGAGGAAAAAGAAACTTTTCTGCAGAGAGAGCAGCTGCATCACAGGCTGGAAAAACAGCAGCAGAAGGAAGAACAGCTGCTGAAACTGGAACAGATGTACAAAGACATTAAAAGAATGAAAGAGGAATACGATGCAGCTGCACGATTTTATAAAAAATCAAGAAGAAAGGCAGATGAACTGCAGGAAACATACAGCAGATTCAATTGCTCTTTTCTCAATGAACAGGCGGGAATTCTGGCACAGCAGCTGACGGAGGGGAGTCCATGTCCTGTCTGCGGCTCACTGAAGCATCCGGACCCTGCATCACTTTCCATGGAAGCAGTCACAGAAGAGCAGGTCAGAAAAGCAAAAGAAGCATGGGAGAAAGGGGAAAAAACAGCTGAAAAAGACAGCCGTCTGGCTGGAGAAAGAAAGGGGCAGCTGGAACGCAGCAGTGATGAATTTCAACTGCAGGGAAGGCGCCTTTTGGGGGATCTGCAGCCTGTGCAGCTGTATGAGCGGGCTTTGCAGGAAAAAGGGCATGTTAGAGAGGAACTTGAGAAACTGCAAGAAGAAGAACAGGCGCTGAAGCAAAAGGAAGCCGAACTTTTGAAACTGCAGAAAAGTCTGCCGGAAATAGAAAACAGACTGGAGGCAGAAAAGGAACAGATTCTTTCCCTGGAGAAAGAACAAATCAGCCTTGCAGAGAAGAAAAAAGCTTTGGAAGAAACGGTACGCCGGCTGGATCAAGAGCTGGAACGGGGAAGCAGAGCAGAGGCAGTAAAGCGGATTGAACAGCTGGAAGAGATGAGAGAGGTTTTGCAAAAACAGCTGAAGGAGGCAGAGGAGGCCAGGAGCCGCAGCAGAGAGAAAGAAGCTGCTCTGGAGGGGAGTATAGAAACACTGACCGGACAGCTGCAGGATGAAAAGGAGCATGATCCGGAAGTTTACTTACAGCTGCAGGAACAGTGCGAAGCCGAAAAGCAGACTGTTTCTGAAAAATGGAATGCATGCAGCAGCCGTTTGGACAGAAATAACGATACATTAGAAAAGATCACAGAAAAATATGAACAGCTGCAGCAGACGGAAGCAGTCTGGAAATGGATGAAGGCGCTTTCTGAAACTGCTAACGGTACACTGGCAGGAAAAGAAAAGATGATGATTGAAACTTATGTTCAGACTGCTTTTTTTGACAGAATTCTGGCAAGGGCGAATACGAAGTTTATGATGATGTCAAGAGGACAGTATGAACTGAAACGTCAGGTGCAGGCAGATAACCACCGGAGTCAGAGCGGTCTGGAGCTGGAGGTAATCGATCACTACAATGCAAGTGCACGAAGTGTAAAGACGCTTTCCGGAGGAGAATCTTTCCAGGCATCCTTGTCTCTGGCTCTGGGACTTTCTGATGAAATCCGCTCTTCTGCAGGTGGGGTCCGCCTGGATACTATGTTTGTAGACGAAGGCTTCGGTTCTTTAGATGAAGACGCGCTGCAGCAGGCAGTCCGCACGCTGCAGCAGCTGACAGAAGGAAATCGGCTGGTGGGAATTATTTCTCATGTGGCGGATTTAAAAGAAAAAATAGATAAAAAAATTCTGGTGACAAAAGAAAAATTCGGAGGAAGTAAAGCAGAACTTTAGATGTTTGATGTTAGAAAGATAGACCGGGTGGTATCAAATATACATAAAAGAAAGAGAAGAGGATAAAAGCACACAGAATATGTATGAAAACCTTTATGAAAAACTCCCGCGGATTCTAATGCCGTGGTACCGGGAAAATGCCCGCAGCCTGCCGTGGCGCAAAGACAGAGAACCTTATCATGTATGGCTGTCAGAGATTATGCTGCAGCAGACGCGAGTTGAGGCAGTAAAAGGCTACTATGCCCGATTTCTTAAAAAACTGCCTACAATTGAAGCTCTGGCACAGGCAGAAGAAGAACAACTGCTCAAGCTGTGGGAGGGACTTGGATATTACAACAGAGCCAGAAATCTAAAAAAAGCAGCGCAAATTATTATCAAAGAAAACAAAGGTGTATTTCCTTCAGAATACAGTGAGATACTAAACTTGCCGGGAATCGGAGAGTACACGGCAGGTGCGATAGCCTCAAACTGTTTTGATGAACCGGTAGCGGCTGTAGATGGAAATGTACTGAGGGTGATCTCCAGAATAACAGAAAATTATGATAATATTTTAAAACCTGCTGTTCGAAAA
>CAUWJW010000212.1:0-4635 GCA_963558985.1 uncultured Clostridia bacterium
TTCCACAAGTACCATGGGACAAGTCACCTCTTTAAACAGAAAGACATCATTTTTTTCCATCGGGACTCTGCGCTTCCGGCTTTGAACCTGCACCATGATTTTTTCCTGCATGATTTTAGAAAGCTTCTTGCTTTGTTCTAAAACTTCCGGGCTGCCTCCTTCTCCCGGATAAAAGACCTGCACCCCTTCTACTTCCGGATTTTCTCTAAAGCTGTTGAGATGAATACTGATTGCAAGATATGGCTGTGTCCGGCGGATCAGCTCCCGTCTTGCTTTCATATCCTGTGTTTTCCAGCTGCGAATCGTTGCGGTTCTCTCTCCGCCGGGAACGGCATCCGTCTCTCTGGTCATAACAACTTTCCATCCTGCATCTTCTGCCAGGCGCTTCACTTCCTGTGCAATCTGCAGATTTATGGATTTTTCCAAAACGCCACGGCTGCTCTGTGCGCCTCCGTCTATCCCTCCATGCCCCGGATCCAGTAAAAGAACATCTGCCTCCAATCGGTTCTGTATCAGCTGGACAGCCTTGCCGCCTCCAGATACAAGTCCTGCTGCAAGAACAAGTATTCCCACAGCAATGCCTATCCGTAACCATTGTTTTTTCAATGTACCCACTCCTCTCTATACAAAATTTTTCCTTTGCATTGTATGATCAGAAATGGATACTTATTCTACAGCAAATTAGTACTTATTTATTTTATTATATAACAACTCTGTCTATTTGGACAGAGTTAGATTGACTTTTTCCTATTCTTTATATTACAATTTTCTTACTAAGAAAAATATGAAATAAGGAGTTTCTATGGACACTGTAAAACTATATCAGCAGGATGTATACTTGAGAAGCTGTGAATCCTGCATCTTATCCATTCAGGAGGATACTGTTCTTCTGGATCAGACTGTTTTTTTCCCTGTCGGCGGAGGACAAAGCTGTGATCTTGGAACAATCGATGGAATCCAGGTGACAGATGTGTATGAACAAGATAATCTGGTGTATCACCGGGTTGTTTCTGCCCGTTCTCTTTCTCCCGGCCAGAAAGTAACCTGCACCATCGACTGGGAGCGGCGCTTTGACAATATGCAGCGCCACTGCGGCGAACACATTCTCTCCGGTATCTGCTTCCGTGAGTTCGGCGGTGTCAATCGCGGATTTCACATGGGACAGGACTATATGACTGTTGATATTTCTCTGGAGCAAAATCCTGCTGTACGGGAAATTACCTGGGAAATGGCAAAGCATGCAGAGCTCTGCACCAATGAGGTTATCTGGTCTAATGCACCTGTAACGGTCCGCCGTTTTGAAAGCCGCAAGGAAGCGGAAAAAATGCCGCTTCGCAAACCCCTTGCTATTGATGAGGAGATTTCCATCGTCTGTGTGGGGGATGTAAATAATGCTGCCGACTGCGTTGCCTGCTGCGGCACCCACCCTGCAACTGCCGGTCAGGTAGGTCTTGTGAAGCTATACAAGGTAGAGCATTACAAAGGTATGTTCCGTATTTACTTTGAAGCGGGAAAAAGAGCGCTTCTGGATTATGATAAGAAACATGATCTGGTGGCTCAGCTGGGCACCCGCTTTTCTGCTGGGACTGATGATCTGGCAGATAAAATACAGATTCGGGAGGATCGGGCCAAAGCAGTCAAAGATGAACTGTCGGCACTGCGCCGTTCTCTGATTGAGCAGAGAGTGAATGTGATTCGGGAAGATCTTGCTACTGCAGAAGCATCTTCTGAAACCTTCCCTTTCCTGATATACGAATATCACGATATGAAAACAGACGATCTGCTTAATCTGGGAAAACCTGTTATGAAGGCGGTTGGCGGGCTTTTGGCAATCCTGTCCGTTTCTGACAATACTGCACTGCTCTTTTCAAACGGAGACACGGACTGCGGACATCTAGTAAAGGAGTATGCTCCTGCTTATCAGGGAAGAGGCGGTGGAAAGGCAGTTTCTGCCCGTGCTGTATTCCCGGACAAAAAACAGCTCGACAGCTTTATCTCTCTGCTTCGTGAAAAGCTTTGCTAAAATACAGCGAATTGAAAAGGCGCTGCTCTCTTTATGCAAAAGAGGTCAGCGCCTGTTTTGACCATTACAGTGAATCAGAAAGGCGGCTTGCTTTTCTGCGGCTTCGCCCAAGCAGGAAAGGGAAAAACCGTTCAAAAACATAACAGACCGGAATCATTCCCACAAATACGAAACACGCCGTAACCACCGGATATGTCTCAAAAAAGGCTGCACTCTGCTCTGAATAGTTTTCTAAAAACCGGAAAACCGGTGCATGAAATGCCAGAATAACTATCGTATTTCTCCCCATAAAACGAAAAATCCTAAGAGGCGGCAGCTTTCTTGCGAGAATAATACAAATCAGACCAAACCCCAGTACACTGCCTGCAAAAAATAAGAATGACCCATAGCTGTTTGATGCCATGGAAATTTTTACGTTATATCTGGCGCAGCAGAATGCCGCAGGGAAAAGCAACAGTACCAGAAGAAGCTGTCTTTTCCAGTTTCCCAAAAGCTTTGTGCAGAAATCAAGATGGCAGATAAACAGCCATCCCGCCAGCAGACACATGAGTGAAACAGGAACTGTTTCCAGACGCCACGGTTCATTAAAATCCCCTTCCCTCAGTGACATGGCATATCCGAAAGAGCCGATCACCAGTACCAGAAGTGTCAGGTTCTTTTCATCACCGCATGCCCATTTATATGCCAGCCAGAATGCCAACAGTGTGACAAAAAGATTGAGACAGAACCAGAGCGCATTGGACGGTGCACTTTTAAAATGCGCATTCCCGTAAAAAATAGCGCCGATTAATTCTGCTATTGATTCGTTCTTGTAGGATAAGATCCGGTAATTGAGGATCCAGATAGGAATTGACAAAAAGTTTAGTGCAAAATAAGGAATCAGCAGTCCCTTTGCCTTATTCTGCACCAACTGCGGAAAAGTGAACGCTCTTTTTTGCATTTGCAGATAAAAAGTCATTCCTGAAATCATAAAGAACAGCGGCATATGAAACGAATACAGGTAGTATCCCAGCGTATCGGCCGTATCTTTCGGGACGGCATGTCCAATCACAACCAGCAGCATTGTAAGACACTTCAGCACATCCAGCCACTGAATCCTCTCTTTTGCATTTTCCATTTACGTTCCTCCCTGTCAGAAAGTTTCTAATGAAAGATCTTTCCACAATACATTACTCACACAAAAGCGGCATAGTCAAAAAACCGTGCCGCTTATATTTTTTTATTTTCTTACGTTTACATAAACAGTTTTGTACCGGACGCCCCATCTCATACAGGATGAGTGGCTGTTCATATACAAATCAACTGTCTGTCCTTTAATATTGCCGCCTGTATCTTCAGCTCTGGCATGTCCATATCCTTCCACATATACGTCTGTGCCAAGCGGGATTACGTTTGGATCCACTGCAATCGCTCCCACTCTTGCCCGTGTTCCCATAGCCGTTCTTCCGCCTCCGGTGTAGGCATATGCCTTAACTGTCATTTTCTTCTTATATTCAAAGCCTTTTTTGTGCGTCTTCATCTTGACTTTCTTAGCTTTAATACTTTTTTCATCTGAGCAGTGGGAAAATACTTTTCCTTCTGCTGTCACCTTATAAGCGCGCATTTTATAGAAATACTTTTTTCCACCCTTTAAATGGATATTGGTGAACTCCCTTTTTTCTGCCGGTAAGGTGGCAATCCGAATGTAATCGCCGCTTTTTGCCTCTGCACGATAAATCCTGTATCCGTCTGCGCCTTTGACAGATTTCCAGGAAAGCTTAATCTGCTCTTCTCCTGCGTTTAGAGAAACTTCAGGCTTAAACGGTCTTGCCATTCTCTTTACTTTTCCGGAAAAGGCACTGTAGTTCTTCCCGCTGTAGGCTCTTATTTTATAAGCATATTCCGTGCCTATGGTTTTGTTCTTATCCTTATAGACAGTTTTGCCTTTTACAACAGCTGTCTTTGTATACTTCTTACTCTCTCCCTTTGCACAGTAAATCTCATAACCGTCTGCACCTTTGACGCTTTTCCATGTAAGCTGTATGGTGCCGGTTCCTGTAATTTTAGTCTTTACCTTTTTTGGTGCTGTAAGAGAAATATGAATCGTACAGGACGCAGAGCTTTCACCTGCTTTGGCTGTAATGACAGCCTGCCCTGCTTTCTTTGCTGTAATGCGTCCATCCTGATCTACACTTGCAGTCTTGCTGTCTGAAGAACTCCACTCAACAGTTTGATCTTGTGCATTTGAAGGACTTACAGAAGCCTTTAATACGGCTTTATTTCCTACCTTTAATGAGATTTGGCTGTGGTTCAGTTCTACTTTTTCCACAAGCGCAGTCTGTGCATTTTCCTGCCCCTGTTCTTTGGTATCTCCCGGCTGTACGCTCTCCAATCCGGTTTCGCTGTCTGCGTCCGGTGTTTCCGCGAACACTCCTGCCGGTACAAGTGTGGTCAATACCATGATCAGCGCTATTAACAGCGCACCTGTTTTTCTTTTCCTGCTTACTTCTTTCATGCTCCCTCCTTTGTGCTCTCAGCTATTTGCTGAGAATATAGATGGTAACGTTTCTGACGCCCCAGTTAAGGCACTCACTTTCTGTGTTTTTGTAAACATCAATGGTGTTTCCCTTAAT
>CAUWJW010000213.1:0-4606 GCA_963558985.1 uncultured Clostridia bacterium
GTAGGAAGCCAGTGTCCAGTCTGCAATCCGCTTCATATCGGAAGGCAGTCCTCCCAGATCAATTGTCTTTCCTGTTTTAGCATCAAAAGCCAGGAGTTTAAACTGAGATGAGTAAGCTGCGCTTGTCGGTCCGCTTTCCCAATCGTCACCAATGATAATCCAGCCGAAATCGCCGCCTGCGCTCTCATCGGAACTGCTTATTTGTGAGTATGCAGCCACGTTATACAACATACCATCGCTGTATACGAGATCTTTTCCAAAAGTAAAGTCATAATCTGCCAGATCTCCGTTGCTGCTTTTTTTGAACAGTTTTTCCGCTTCAACTTGACATACCGGCTGAAATACACTTTCTTTCTTTCCCGGCACTGCTGCCTGCACAATATCTGTTTCGGAATCTGCAAAATAAAGTTCCTTTCCGTTAGTTGCTAAAATCTTAGCTTCCTCCGGCAGACTCAGATTTTGTTCTGCTGTATACGGGGTCTTTCCTTTTACTAGATAAACGTCTTCTTTCGTTACTGTTTTACCGCCACCTGCAATCGTAATGTCCACTTGACGATTGATCCAGTCCTCATCTTTTACAATTGCCTTTGTTTTTGTCTTGCTTAAAATCTTCGCCTCTTTGTTGTTCACTTTGACATTAAGATCCGGCGCATCCAAACCGGATCCGCGAAGTATCAGCTGTTTTTTTGCCGTATCTACATGCACACTGCTTATTCGAGGTGCTACTGCTGCAAATTTGCTGAAGTCCAGTGCACCTCCGGTACTCACCTTGTCCTGCAGACCTGCTTCCTTCTCCACATAAGCAAATACTCGTCCGATGCGTTCTTCCGCTCCTTCTTTCGGCGCTTCTGCTGCTGCCAGAGCAACTGCTCCGGTTACAAACGGTGTTGCCATGGAAGTTCCGTTATAAAAATCATATTTCCCAAAACTTTCCGGTTTTACAGAATCCCTGCTGATTCCTATGTCATCCAGGTAAATCTCGTAATCCCCTGCATCTGCATATGCAATGAGGAATACCATCTCACGATTAGATTCAGGCTTTTCTTCCCACTCACCTGCCATACATTCTAAGTGCGTCCAGAAATTATCTTTTCCAGCAATATAAGACCCTGACATAAGGTAGTCTTCCAGCTGCTGCACCGGTGTCCCTGCAGGCACGTCCATCAAAGAAAATGCACATTCCCCGCTGTACTTCTCCGGCCCTAAAATTTTAGCCATAACGCTTAAACGAGGAAACTGATCTGCCTCCAGATTTTTTCCTATGGTATATGGTATGCGCACTGCTACAAAATCACCGCGCTTCACGCCATTAATGGACACTTTCAGCGATTTCCCCGAAGTTTCTTTTCCAAAATATTCTCCTGAGGTTATGCTGGTCTGGCAGGTCATCCCTTTATTTCCGTCTGCACTATCCAGTGTGGAGGCTTCAGGAATTCCCCAGGTGTTGCTTCCCTCAAAGTCATTAAAGTGGCGAGAGATTTCCTTTTGTTTTGCGCTGTCATAAATTGTAGGGTTATAGCACTCGCCGGAAACTGTCGAAAGAATATCTGCCCCAGGCGCTGCAAGATCTACTGTAGTTTTCCCATAATTTGAAAAACCGGCCAGCTCATTTTTTTCATTAACTGCCGCAACTGAGACTTTATACGGGCTGTCTATACCTGAAGGAAAGTCGCAGTACTCATCGTTATCATTACTTTCATTTCCGGCTGCAAATACGGAAACGGCTCCTTTCTGTCCCACCAGTTCTATCAGTTTTTCAAAAATTTCACTAGGTTCGCCTCCGCCCCAGGAGTTATTGATGGCAACAATAGGAACACCAACTTCCAGAGCTTTATTGATATAGTGATATGCATTTACAGCTCCGGAAGCAACGCCGCTTCCATCTGCATCCAGAAACTTCAGTCCCATCAGTTTGATATTCTGGTTGACTCCGCTGATTCCTGCTCCATTATTGCCTTTTGCCCCGATAATTCCGGCACAGTGGGTACCGTGATTCCCATCATCCATCGGGTCATCATCATTGTTGACAAAATCAAAGCCATGTTCTCCCTGCAGATCCGGCTGATATGTATTCTCCCAGATGTTCCCCTGCAGATCTTCATGTTCATAGTCGATCCCTGTATCAACTATAGCAACTACTTTTTCTGAGCCTTTGATACCTTTGTCCCACTTTGTGGAAATATTTGCGGATTTTCCTTTCACTCCGCCATTCTGACCGTTATTGTCCAGTCCCCACTGATAGTCAAAGAAAGTGTCATTGACTGCCGCTGCTTTGACAATATAGTTAGGCTCTGCAGTCTGCACATTTTTCTTCGACTTTAACAATTTAATAAGTGACCGGGTATCCAGAGTTTTTGACTTTACCAAAGCAATATGCAAATCTTGCGATACCGAACTTTTTCCGGCAGCCTTTCCTTTTACTCCTGAAGGGGAGTTCTTCGGAGCATTAAAATTCCAGGTTTCTGCCACTGTAACATCCGGCTCTGTTCCAACAGCCTTTCCGGCTGCTTTCTTTGCAGATCCGCTGTTCTTTTTGAACAATACCAATGCTTCGCCCTCTTTGTAAAAAAGCTTTGTTTTCTTCTCCTTAACGTGAAAAGCCTTCCCATTGGAAATTGCAGCTGCCTGTACGGGAACAAAATCCGTCATACAAAAGGTAACAGCTACAACAGCAATAAGAAGGCCACTAAATAGTCTCTTCATAATTTCCTCCTTTACTATTAATGACACCAACCATACAATTTAACTCCCCCATGCAGTATGGTTCTTTCATTATATCACAATTCTTTTCTTTGTAAAGAAAAAGACACCCTTTAAAAAGGTGTCTTTTAAATGTTTATTGTAGGGTATGCTTATTTTGTAGTAGCATCATACAGTTCTTCTGCATTATCCCATTCTGCAATGATTTCCGGAATAACCTTGTACAGGTCACCAACAATACCAAAGTCAGCAACTTCAAAGATAGGAGCATCTGCATCCTTGTTGATTGCTACGATGATATCGGAAGTCTGCATACCTGCCAGATGCTGGATCGCACCGGAGATACCGCATGCAAAGTAGATTTTAGGCTTAACTGTAGTACCAGTCTGACCTACCTGGTGAGAGTGATCAATCCAGCCAGCGTCTACTGCTGCTCTGGAAGAACCTACAACTCCTCCAACTTTGTCAGCGAACTCTTTAATCAGTTCGAATCCGGAAGGATCGCCCAGACCTCTTCCGCCGGAGCAGATGATTTCTGCATCAGTCAGGGATACCAGTTCTTTTGCGGACTTAACGATTTCAACAACCTTAGTTCTGATATCGCTTTCTGCAATTGTTGGCTTATATTCAACCAGTTCTCCTGTAGCACCTGCTACACGGTCTCTCTTCTGCATTACGCCAGGTCTTACTGTGGACATCTGCGGTCTAGTCTTAGGGCAGATAATAGTAGCCATCAGGTTACCGCCGAATGCCGGACGAGTCTGTTTGATTCCAGTGCTTGGATCTTTTGGATCCAGTGTGGATGTATCTAATGTAGTGTTGTTGTTTGCATAGTCAATGTAGCTGGAAACTCTGATGTCCAGTCTAGTACAGTCAGCAGTCAGACCAGTGTTCAGTCTTGCAGCTACTCTTGGAGCCAGGTCTCTTCCGATGTGAGTTGCACCGTAGATAACCAATTCCGGTTTGTATTCTTCTACTGCATCAACGATAACTTTTGTGTAAGCATCTGTTGTGAAGTTCTTCAGCAGCGGATCCTGAATCATGATGACTCTTTCAGCACCATATTCATAGCATTCCTGAGCCAGGTGATCAATTCCGTCACCAACCAGCAGAGCGCATACTTTTGTATCTTCGCTGATTTCTTTTGCCAGTCTGTGGCCTTCACCAATCAGTTCCAGAGCAACATTCATCAGTTTGCCGTCTCTCTGTTCAGCAAATACCCAAACATCTTTGTAAGCGCTCAGGTCTACTGCACTGTCATCGCCGGTCTTTTCGATTGCATCGAACGGACAAGCAGCGATACACTGGTTACAAGCTGTACATTTTTCGTTGATTACAGCCACTTTTCCTTCCATTTCGATTGCATCGAACGGACAGGATTTCAGACAAATCTTACAGCCTTTACATTTATCTTTTATAACTTGAATAGCCATTTATAATTCCTCCTCCTTCTTAGATTACATGCTTGCCTTTGAGACCGATCAGCAGGTTCTTAGCAAGATCTTTTTCAGTATCTCCTTCAACAGTTACGCCTTTGCCCTTTGGCTTTGGTGTGAAGGAACGGAATACATTTGTAGGGGAAGCATCCAGACCTACCGTTTTCAGATCAACTTCGATATCTTTTGCATTCCATACTTTGATATCTTTTTCAGGATTGAAGATACCCTTCATGTACATGTATCTAGGAGTGTTTAATTCTTTGATTGCAGTCAGCATACAAGGAGTCTGGATATCAATTACTTCATATCCGTCTTCTAATGCTCTTTCAACTCTGATGTCCTTCATGTTGTCAGCAATTTCAAACTTCTGAACGTATGTAACCTGTGGAACATCCAGTTTTTCAGCCAGCTGAGGTCCAACCTGTGCAGTGTCTCCGTCGATAGCCTGACGTCCTGCAAACAGCAGA
>CAUWJW010000214.1:0-4585 GCA_963558985.1 uncultured Clostridia bacterium
ACACGGACTACAACTGCTTCTCCGAAAAAATAATCCAGTTCCATGTTTTCAATCGTCTCTCCATTATCATTCACATGATAAGGTGCATCTACATGAGATCCTGTCTGGGTACCCACATAAACACCAGAAAGGTTATAGCCATCGTTTTCTACTGTTGTAGCTACATCAATTTTGGGTTCAGGGTCTCCTGGATAGATCGGTGTCTGTTCTGTCAAATCCCACGTAAGGTCTACAAATTTCTTTACTTTCATTACATTCGAGCCTCCTTTTTCTTCTCTTATATAAAAATCCCAGCCTCCGGAATGTGATACTCAGACTAAATAGCTGCAGCATCGTTACTTGGGTATGCGCTGTGCCGGAAGCCGGGTATTTTTATCACAACTTTAAATTTTTCTTTCTTTATCCTTATATAAACGCAAGTTCTGTGCCAAAGCGTCAACCCTTGAAATTCAGCCATTTTATAAAAAAAGAAAATGAGAGTTATTCAATTACGAATAACTCTCATCTGCTAATGTCTGTCTTTTGAATCTATTCTTACCTTTATAACTTTATTCATTTTAGAATAAAGTTATTCATTATAGAATTCATTATTCTTTTCTATACTTTTCAATCTTGCGAAAAGCTGTAGGCTGGCTGATTTTTAAAGCCTTGGCCACTCCTACTGTTGTTTTGTATTTTTCATAGGCCTGCCTTACAATCTTCCCCTCAAAATCTGCCATCGCCTGTTCCAGTCCCTGCTCTTCAACTTCCAAATCGCTATGATCATATGGGATATTTTGTATCTTCAAAAGTTCTGCAGGAAGGTGTTTTACCAGGATTTCCTCCCCTTCACTTGTCATGCAGGCTCGTTCTACCACATTTTCCAGTTCTCGCACATTTCCCGGCCAAGAATAGGAAAGAAGCGCTTCGCAAGCCATGGGATGAAACGTTTTGTGAAGCCCGTATTTACTGTTCATCTTATGCAAAAAATGCTGGAGAATAGGGACAATATCATCTTTTCTCTGCGCAAGAGGCGGAATCTCAATCTTTACTACATTAAGTCTGTAAAAAAGATCTTTACGAAAATTTCCCTCATCGGACATTTTCTCCAAATCACGGTTACTGGCTGTAATCAGACGAAAATCCACTTTAATCTTCTGCGTTCCTCCCACCCGAACAAAAGTTTTATCCTGAATTACTTTCAGGAGTTTGGCTTGCAGGCTCAAGGACATTTCTGAAATCTCATCCAAAAGCAGCGTCCCTCCGTCTGCAAGTTCAATGAGACCGACCTTCCCTTCTGCTCCTGCTCCGGTAAAGGAGCCCTTCTCATAGCCAAAAAGTTCTGATTCCAGCAGATTTTCCGGAATAGCCGCACAGTTAATATCTACAAACGGACCGTCTTTCCGCCAACTGCTCTGATGAACAATCTTAGCAAACATAGTCTTCCCCACTCCCGAAGGACCCAGGAATAAAATGTTGGCATCAAAGTCCGCCACACGCTGAATCGTCTGCAGGATGCTTTCCAACTGAGGAGATCTGCCGGCAACACCTTCTGCAAAACCGTTTCCCTTACGAAGTGCATCCAGTTCTGCCTTATATTTTTCAATCTCACTTTCCAGCTTGGAGTATTGTTTTTGCAGTTCCAGCATTTCTGTGATGTCTCTGGAAAAACTGACAATAAATTTAATTCTCCCCTGTTTGTCAAAAATGGGAGTCGCCGTCGCAACAATATCCCTCTCCCTGTTATTCTTCTGTCTCATCGTCACTTTTTTGCCCGTTTCTATGACCTTTGCCACAATGGACGGACGAAAATATCCTTCTTTTTCCAACTCATAGACAGTCCTGCCAATCGCCTTTTCTTTTTCCAGGCCATACACTTCTTCAAAGGTAGGACTAAGCCGGATAACCCTGCCACTGCCGTCTGCGATGAGAATATCATCGTGAATGGTATCTAAAATAGTATCAAAGTTTTCCACCAGTTCCCTGCCTATCTGATCCATTTTTTATCCCTTTTCTCAGTCTTATAAAATTTCTTCCGCCCGATCCAGAGCTTCTTTGATGGTTTCTTTTGAAGCACTCTTACCGTATTCATCTACAACCTTTTTGTTGGCTTCTCCATGAGTCAGGCAGCCGGCTCCACCGATACATCCGCCATTGCAAATCATTCCCTCAATAAAATTATTAGGCAAAATTCCTTTCTTTGCTCTCATAAGTGCCGGCTTACATTTGTCAATGCCGTCACAGACAATCGGATTGAATTCAAAGTCTTCAGGCTGCAGCTCTTTTACCGCTTCTGCTACCGCATCTGTTACACCGCTGCTTCTTGCAAAAATTCTACCGTAATAGGTTGCTTCATCCAGCGGCGTATCCGGCAGGTCTTCTACAATAATATCTCTGCTGTCAATAACAGCCTGCAGTTCTTCAAAGGTCATTGCGTAATCAATATAATCCTTTACATGATCCTGCTTGATTTCCGCCTTTTTCGCTGTACATGGTCCTATAAATACAATCTTCGCATCTTTATCATGCTCTTTGATAAATTTTCCTAATGTAGCCATTGGGGACAGGTTGTGTGAAATATTGTCTTTCAGTTCCGGGAACTTTGTCTTGATATAGGAGACAAATGCAGGGCAGCAGGAACTTGTGAGGAAGCCTTTTTCTATCAGTTCCTGCGCCTCACTGTATGCTACCATATCTGCACCCAAGGCAGCTTCGTTTACCTTGTAGAATCCCAGTTCTTTAATTGCAGTAATAATCTGCCCCATTCTGGCATAAGTAAACTGGCTGGCAATCGCAGGAGCAACCATCGCATATACTTTATATTTCGTATTATTTTCACTGTCCATAATCGTATGGATAATATCAACAATGCTGGAGGTATCAACAGTTGCTCCAAAAGGACACTGATATACACAAGCTCCGCATGCCACGCACTTCTCATTGTCGATATATGCTTCTCCGCCTTCCGCCATGCTAATGGCATCTAGTTTGCATGCCCGTTCACAAGGACGTTTAAAGTTTGCAATCGCACCATACGGGCATACTTTGGCACATTTGCCGCATTCTACACATTTGCTCTTGTCGATATGTGCAATCTGTTCATCATCAAATGTAATGGCTCCCAGTTTGCAAGCATCTGCACATCGATGGGCAATACAGCCTCTGCACAAATCTGTAACCGTATGACCTGCTTCCGGACATTCATCACAGGCAATGTCAATTACCTGAATTACATTGGGATTATCTTTATTTCCTCCCAAAGCAATGCGGATCCTTTCTGCTACAATCGCTCTGTCTTTATAAATACAGCAGCTCATCGGCGGCTCATCTTTCTTCACAATTTCATTTGCAATTTCATTAAATACTGCAAAAGAATCATTCCCCAGCCAGGTCTGGTAAGCCACCTCCATCAGAACTTTGTACTTAAGTTCCTGTACATTGGTATCAAAAATTCGCATGGTTCCTCCTAAGTGTTCTCTCGACAATATGCTTATTCTCTATTTTAACACGGTGCTTTCCTTTTGAAAAGAGCTGCCCTGTCAGGCAGCCCTTTTTTCAACTCATATTCACATTTACTTTATAATTTTTACTTTGCAGACGGCTTTTTTTCCGGATCCATCTTTTGCTTTTGCTGTAATTTTTACAGTTTTTCCAATCCCTGCTTTCTTTGCAGTAATTACACCTTTAGAATTTACAGCTGCATACCGTTTATTTCCGGATGTGTAAATAACTCTTTTATCTGCAGCATTCACAGGACTCACCTTTACCTTCAGTTTAAAGGATTTGCCTGCCTGCAATGTTATATTCTTCTCATTGAGCTTAATTGCAGAAACAAGCTTTTTAAAAGAAACCGCCGCCTTCTGCGTGGAAACAAGCCGGATTGTCTTCGTAGTTCCCTTTACCTTTTTGCCGTTTACCGTAAACGTACGCAATCCATATCCCCGGTCAGGCTTTGCCTTTAATATCACCTTTGTTCCCGGCATGACGTCTGTATTAGCACCCTGAATCATTCCGCCCTTCACTTTTGGTGATTGTACCTTTACAAGTCCGCTTGAAATAGCAACTCTGTAATTATCTCCATTTTCATCACAGCCATACAGCACTCCTCCGACCGGAATCCCAGTAAAGGAATGTCCTGCATAAAGATCATTAATCTTGCTGTACTTTTCTGCCGAAAAGCTGTCTTTCTTTATATCATAACGGAACGTATCTCCAAGACCGTCAGTAGGAATACCTGCATAAAACATTCCTCCCTTACAGATACCTACACTTCCGTCAAATACCTGATAAATAGTTCCCGATCGTTTTACTGTAGCCTTTGCTTCATACGGTGTTATTTCCCGGGAAGATGTTTTCCAGGTGTTTCCTTCAAGGATCAGATTGACCGGACAGTTCTGTTTATCTTCTGCGATACCGGTTTGTCCCGCTCCATAACCGAGTGTATAAACTAAACAGTTCCCGGACTGCACAGCCCTTCCTGCTGCACGCCCCTCCGGAAGAGACGGACCTGCACTCCACTTTTTGCTGGCCGGATCAAAAATCTTCACCTTGCGGCTCACTTCTTTTTTCGCAAAATCATAGCCGCCCATCAGATAAAGCTTTCCAT
>CAUWJW010000215.1:0-4575 GCA_963558985.1 uncultured Clostridia bacterium
CGATGAGAAAGGCTGCTGCTGCCAGTGCCGCAGAACCGAGAACATATGGCGCCACTGCTTTAATCTGTGTCATATTAGAAACACCTGTGCCCGCTGATGTCATAAATACTGCATCAGAGTAGAAGCAGAATTTACTTCCAAAAGCAACACCTGACATAATAGCTGCTACAATAATTTCCGGCTGAATCCCCATATTAACTGCCAGCGGAACAAAAATGGGCACCGTGATTACAATGAGAACCCAGAAGCTGGCTGCCGCAAAGGCGACCAGCGCCACTACCACAAAGGCCAGTGCCGGAAGTGCCGCCGGCGGGATGGTTCCTGTCAGTCCATTGATTACAAAAGTAGAAAACCCCATAGCATCATTGGCTGAACCCAGTACGTATGCAAAGCAAATCACAAAAGCCAACGCCGCCATGCCGGATATCCCCTCAAAGAAGGTACTCATAAATTCAGACAGCGTCATAATCCTCTGCACCAGATACAAAACCATTTGCACAATGAGTGCTGCAATGATTCCGTGAACCACACTATTGTCACAAAGGAGCATCACAATAATCAGAACAAGAATCGGTATAATAAAATTCAAGGGCGAAGAAGGTTTTACATCATCGGATCCACCTTCCATATTAACAATTGATGACCCTCCTGAAGCTTCTTCTACTAAAACCGGACCTCCCGCATCTACACGTTCATAAGCCTTCTTAATTACACCTACTTTAGGAATCACACCAACGCCCACCAACAGACATACCAGAATGGCAATAATAGGAAAGAACATATATGGCAGAGCTTTCACATAATCTGTAAAACCCAAGCCCTGTTCAGTCATGCAGCCTATAGCAAAAGCAGCCCAGCTGGTAAACGGGATCAGTACACAAACACAGGCTCCCATAGAATTGACACCATATGCCAAATGTTCCCTCGGAATACGGTTGCGGTCTGTAATCTCACGCATAGAAAAAGATACAGCAAGTACATTAAGATAATCATCTACAAACATAATAATTCCCATAATCCAGGCAGCTACCATGGATTTTTTTCTGGTATTTGCAAATCTTGACAAAATATTACTGAATCCCATTAGTGCTCCTGATTTCTCAAAAAGTTTGATCATGCCGCCAAACCCTAAAAGAAGCATAAGCAAAAACTGATAGGACTCATTGGAAAGTGCCCCGTACAGCCATCCCACATAGCCATTAAAAATATCTCCTTTAAACACCAGTGCCGCACCGATAATAGACGATAAAATAATCATTTCAGGCATTTTTTTCGTAATCAGCACCCCAATAATCAATACTGCAATTGGTATACAAGAAAGGATTCCATATTCCATTTCAACTCCTCCTCATTCATTAATCAGTTACTACTACTTTTTTCTGCAGCTGCATTTTCATCTTGCTGTAATTGTAAGATAAATCTAAAAATTTTAATATTGTCCATTTTACATGATTTTTATGGGGTATAATAAGAAGATATCATCCAAAAGTAGTATAGTTTTTCTCACTAAGAAGTATTACTTTTAGACAATATTTATTATATAATCTAAAAAAGACTGAATATTCTTTTTGTAAGGAGGCTGTCATGACTGAAAAAAACAGCATTATGTTGCTTAATGACATTATTTATAAAATCTATACAATAGAAGATACTGACAAAATGCGAAAGATTTTGCTGGAAGCTCTCCAGTATCTCATCCCCTGCCCCGTCTCTACTTTTTATCTGGCTTCCTCTGAAGTTCCCTATGAATTAGAACGGCCTGTCGGCATTGGGCTCAAAGAGGAGCGCTGGCAGCTCTACCTGGATCAGTTCCAAAATCTGGACTACACTCGCTGGACCTTTGCTGCTCCTTCTGCCAGTGTTTACCGTGAAACTGATCTTATGCATGATGAAGCCCGCATCAGTACACCTTATTACAAAGCCATGTTTGCACCCTCTAAAATTCATTATTCCGCCATTATGACTATTATTCACGAAGGTATATTTTTAGGTGTGATTAACCTCTTTCGCAGTAGAGAAGAGGGAGACTTTACAGATGAAGAAATCTTTTTTCTGGATATGCTTAAAAGCCATCTAGGCTACCGGCTGTTTCAGTCTTTGCAAAAAGAAAAAGACAGCTGCCAAAAGAAGCAGCTGTCAAAAGGGGATCTGATGCAGCAGTACAGCCTTACGCCAAGAGAAGCGGAGGTTGTCTTTCTTATGCTGGATGGCATTGCAAAATCGTCTATTTGCGATCAGCTCTGCATCAGTCCCAATACATTGAAAAAACATACGCTGAATATTTATAAAAAGTTAAATATTAAAAGCTGGCGGGAACTCTTTTCCCTGGTTAAATAGTATGCTCAGCAAGGATCTGATTCTGATCAGTAACTTGCCGGTTTCGTTTTATAGAGTATCAATTCAATTGAATGTCCATTGCATATGCGTAAGAAATAATCTCTCCTGTCGTTGTAGCGCTATACCCCTTCTCTTTGTGTGAGTAATTAGAAATCTCTGCAGATCCAAAATTCTTAAACTTTTCATATATGCGATTAAGCACTTCCATTTCCATATGAGAAAGAACACCTTCAGGGACATCACGTTCCGGGATTACCTGATGTTTTTCATAAGCACCATCATAAAATACATCAACGTGAGCAATATGATCTGTTTCCATTTTCCCAAGAATCACATCAAAGTGATCAGGTACCGGACCATACGGAAGGTGCGCATATTTTAAACCCGATATTGAAATTCCATTCTCCTTATAAAAAATCATATCTGCATAGTTAAGCAATTTCATCAGTTTAGTCTTTAGTAATTCGTCACTTTTATTCGCAAAAAACAAAACCATCGCACAAAGTTTTTCATAATCAAATCCTTTAAATCCATTTTCCTCACACGGTACTCTCGAAAAAAACAGATCAAAAAAGCGTCTGTCAGCTTGATATTCTGTACCCTGCTCCAGTTTGTCAACAGTATCAAGCAACTTTGACTTCTGCCTTTCATCAAGAACAATCTCATTCTCTGTTAAATATGTCCTCATATTTTCAGGCTTACGTAAAAACAAAAGAAGACTATTATGTGCCTTATCCTGAATAGAACCATTCTCATATCTGCAGATGGTCTTATCTCCCCAGTTCAAGAGTTTGGCAAAACTTCTCTGGCTAAGACCGTACTGCTCTCTTATTTCCTTAATCTCCTCTGCTAATAGCAGTTTATGTCTTCTGCGATATTCGTTATAAGCATTAATCAGAGTAGCATTATCAAATTCTTCACAGTAAAATTCTTCTCCACACTTAGCGCAGACTAATATGCGGGCATCAATCTCGATAGACTCTCCACAAACATCATATACTTCCTTCTTTGTGATTATCTCAGTCTCGACTTCTTTTCCACATTCTTCGCAATATTTCTTCATCAATGCCTCCTCCTTCCTAAGCAAAATCGTCTTCGTGAAACCCAATGTACTTCAAAATGTCTTCCCCATTCTCCTGTACAATTTTAACTTTCACATAAAATTGCATGCCGTCAATATTCTTTTTGAATTCCCATATATCGCCCGGACGATTAGGATCATAATCCTGCTTAGGTCCTTTGTAGTAATCACCGACAACAAGCCCTAAAATCTCATTCTTTGCATCTGTGATAGTAAGGCCATGCTGCGCCAATGCCTGCATATTTTTTCTTCTTGGAACAAAATCATATTTTCCTGCGGACAGTAGCTGCTTAATCTCAGCAAGATATGCTACAATGTCCTAGTTACTTGCTTGATTACTCACGCAGTCACCTCCATGTATTTTATATTATACTCGCAGCTTCTCAAAAGTCAAGAAAAGCGCGGTCATATGACCGCACTTTTCTTCACGCTTATGTCTGTCACAAATTTTTCTATTATCCTGCCCATTAAGCAGTGTAATTATCAAAATACCCCTGAATCAGAATAACAGGCGTTCCCTTATCTCCCGATCCGCTTGTCAGATCGCACAAAGAACCGATCAGATCTGTCAGCTTTCTAGGCGTAGTACCCTGAGCTTCCATTTTCCCCACAAGGCTTCCGCTTCCATCCTTTTCGCGGATCCGGTTGGAAATAGCCTCCTTCAGTGCATCTCCGCTGAGATCTTTAAAGTCATTGTCAGCAAGATACTTCAGCTTCAGCTCATTAGGCGTTCCTTCAAGCCCTTCTGTATTGGCAACTGCCACACATGGGTCTGCAAGTTCCCAGATCTTTCCTACCGGGTCTTTGAAGGCGCCGTCTCCGTACACCATCACTTCCACATGCTTTCCTGTCTTATCCAGAATCTGCCGCTGAATATCCAGTACCATACCCATGCATTCTCTCGGGAACAGCTTGACAGACTCTTCCGTTGATTTATTAGAGCCTAAAAGCCCGAAACGTTCATTACAGCCGCTTCCGTCAATGGATTTTGTCATAATGTCATCCAGACCCACTACAACTTCAGCCCCGCCTTTTTTCAGCAGGCGCTTGCTTCTTTCTCTTGTGTGAATATCACAAGTCAGAACCTTCTTTGTATATTTCAGGATCTCCTGCGGCTGGTTCGCAAAAATAACTTCTACTTCCGCACCTTCTTCTTT
>CAUWJW010000216.1:0-4562 GCA_963558985.1 uncultured Clostridia bacterium
CTTGCCGTAAAGCTTAAAGAAATCGCAGCTAAATCCCGCCCCTGATACACCTTTCCGTCGACTTCAACGGGATTAGCCAGAGATCCGCCTTTTATCGGCTCCATAACAATAATCGGTTTTTTATATTTTCTTGCCGTTTTATAGCAGTCTTCTGCCCTGATTGCACGACTGCTCCAATCAAAATAATTAATCTGCAATTGCACAAAGTCCAGTTCTGCATGCTCTTTTAAAATTTTTTCTAACAACTCAGGGTTATCATGAAAGGAAATGCCGATGTGCTTAATTTTCCCTTTCTTCTTTTTTTCCTGCAAAAATGCAAATCCGCCGAGTTTTTCATGCATCTCATATACATCATCCGTCAGTGCATGAAGCATATAATAATCAAAGAAATCAACACTGCATTCTGCAAGTTCTCTCTTAAAGATTATTTCGTAATCCCGATAGCGATGGATATTATAATAGGGCATTTTATTTGCGACGAAAAAAGATTCTCTCGGATACTTTTCCACCACAAGTTCCCTTAAAATCTCCTGTGCCTGCCCTGCCAGGTAGCCCGGGTGCAAATCAAAATAGCAAAAGTCACCTTCCATGTATCTGTCAATCATGGCCGCAGCCTGTTTTTTATCAACTTTTCCATCTTTTTTCGGCAGCCTCAAAAGGCCAAATCCAAGCTGCGCATTGCTTCCCATATTTTTTCTCCACACGGATTCACTTCCGCCTCTTTTTCTGCTGATTTAACAATCAGTTCTCTATTTCCTGCTGCAATCAATCGGTTTATCATTAAGCTTTCCGGCACCGGAGTTTTAAATGTGGTTTCGCAAAGAAACCTTTCCTGCATAAGATAATTCCGCATTTCTTCTACTCCTATTGTGCAGGAGAAGCTCTGTTTCACACCATCCGCATCCAGTATTTCTATCCTGCCCTCCGTATTCTGTCGGATAGAGAGTCCATCTTTGTACGGTTTGCAGAATGTATACTGTCCCGATACAACGGTTAATTGCGGATCTTCACATGGATTTACCACAATGGTATTTGGCTGCTCCATTCCTGGGAAAATAACCTGTCCATGTGCATAAATTGCTCCTAAAAAAGCAAATCTGCCCTTTGACTCCAGGATTTCTTCCGGAAGCGGGTATTCCTTCCATTCGTTTTCCCCATCCCATTTTACAATAGGCGTTCTGCACCTTGGTGCCAGCCAAAAGTCTTTGCCGTCATATGCAATTCCGGAATACCTGTTTTGTGCACTGCCCACTTCAATCCACCGATATGCATATGTTTCCATGTCAAACTCCAGCACCAGATTATCTATACAGGCAGCTAAATATAAATAGTTTCCTTTTTGGGCACAGTCAGACCGAAAATAAGAGTCTGCCATCTGCATGCCTTTTTTCTTCCATTCACAGTATGGCTCTTCAATGTATACAGTCTTTTGAGTCTGCAAATCTCTGCAAATAATTGCAGGGTAGTTGCATCCAATCAGAAACAGTTTTCCGCTGTACTCCACGGCCTGAAACATTTCGCCTGCTGTTTCCCCATTGATAAGCTGCTTCCGCTCTGTACCTTCCCACTTTTTTTGTTCAATATCATAACTCCAGATCTTTTGGGCACGCATTGGCGGAAAGATAAGCCGGCTGCCTGCAGCGACTGTTTTAGCACCCAGCCGATAATCAAAGATGCTGCCCTGCGGAAATGAATCAATGAGGGAAAGGTTTCCATTCTTTAAATCCAACGAACAAATACAGTTGAAATCTCTTGCCGCAAAAAAGAGACTTCCGTCAATTTCTACACAGTCTTCAGTAAAAACAGGGCTGTCTTCAGGAGGCCTGCACCCGTTTTTTTCCTGGTTTCTTACAGCAGTATTCTGCAGAATGACAGGTTTTCCTGTCTTTTGGTATAGATTTATGACTGTACTTCCGTCTCCATAGTAGATATCACTGATGCAAATTGCAGTATTCACATCGGGCGTATCATCATAAATCCCCCATCCTTCCTTGCGATAACTGTCCATCAGCTTCTTATAGCGCTCCCACAGTTTTGGATGCATAGACTTAATCGTAGCAGGAATCAGCGGATGCGGGCGCCAGATAAATGCAATTGTATCCTGCCGTTCTTTAAAATAGGCAAATACATCCTGCATTTTTTCAATCATCTGCCCCTGTGTTTCCAGCAGAGTCTTTATCGTGGTATTGTAGAGAACTGTTCTTTTCTTATTCCCATTCTCATCATATAGCACAGACTTCCACTCTTGCGGAAGCTCAGTCATCTCTCCCCCTGACATGGCTGACCGGGTTTTATCCAGTTTTGGAGACCCCAGCCCTAAAACCTTCTTTTCCCAGATTTCTCTCGTATGTTCTCCCGCTGCCTGTGTCAATACATCAATATAGATGCTCCGCATGGCTTCTGACTGCACAATTACCCGGTCTGCATGGATCACTCCCGGAGTCGTGCAAAAATGCTGCATGGCATTTACTTCCGCCTGATTCTCTCCTGAGAGTTCTCCCCAGACAAAGTAAGGAATGTATACCAGCATGGATGTATACTTTTTTAAGTTCTGCGCATAAAAGTAAGGATGCACACTTGTCACACGGTTTGCATCATCATATGGATTATGAATAAAAATTAGATCCGGCCGCTTCTGTTCAAAGTCGTACCGGTCATACTTTGTAATAGGAACATCTTCCGGGTACTGATCGCTTTCATCATGCATCTGTCCCAGTTCTCCATTGGGAGTCCTGTCGTAGTAAGGAATGGGGATTACGTAAGCCTCACAGTTCTCATCCCGATCCGCTGCCTTCCATACGCTTTCAAGGGAGTCCCACATAGATGCTTTGTATGGTAAAAATACGGCAACGATTTTCTCCTCAATCTCTTCTTTTACTTTTGCCGTTACTTCCCGCAAAGACTGTTTCATGCTCTTTAGCGCCTGTTTTTTGTCCTGCCGGTTCTTTGCCTGATTCAGCTGCCAGGCAAATTCACAGTATGCTTCCAGAAGCAGGATAATTTCGTGGTCTTCTCCGATTTCCTTTTCCAGCTCGGTTCCTGCTTCAAAGGCACTGTTTTGCAGTTCGCTTAGTATTTCTGTCAGATCCGCTTTGCGCTGCCCGATTACCTTTTCAATGGCCAGATGGGCTTTTTCCATGGTTTTGAATATGCTCAGTATTTCTTTTTTTCTGTTCTTCTGCATCCGTGCTCCTTCATTGCATATATCGTATTGTACAACTTCCAGATTCAGACTTTCGCCGTTCTATCGGATTGATATTTAGTGTTTTCAAGCTACTGTATTTCTTTGATTTTATCGATCAGTTTCTTTATCATTTTGTGATAGCAACGCCAGAACATGTTCCTCCAGCCTTTGGAATCCAGATTCCTTCGCTGCCTTACACAAAAATTGTAAGTCTTCAGTACGATTTTTCTCATAAATCTTGCAAAGAAAGTTCCAATATGGGTCTATGGACATACCTTCCTTCCACTCTGTAAGAAATGCGTTCAGCAAAACGTTTAATGCATCTGCAGAATATTTATCTATGCGCAGTGCCGCAGTTGCATATTGAACTGCCTTCTGTTCCTCTTGATTCTCCAATGCCGCCTGTGCGATTGTGCTGCATACAAGCCGCAGTCCGGCTGTAATACGCATCATCTCTGCACCTTTATAATTGTCCATCTTGCTTAGCGCTCTTTCAAACAGCCTTGAAGCTCCCTGTACATCTCCGCTTCTTCTCTTTTGCATACCTTCTAAAAAGTCTACATCCGGATGATCGTCTAAATCCATCTTACGCAAATAGCTGCAGATCCGGCTCAACTTTTCCTCAGACTCTTTTTTCTGCGAAGCTATCATTGAATTAAGCAGCTGCAGTCCTGCACGAAGTATGACCGTCTTGTCCAAACCGGCAGTCTCCGTATCCCACAATACCTTCTCATAACAGCACTCAGCTTCCTTTTGCTCTCCTGCCATGGTATAGGCATCTCCTAAATACATGAGTGTTCTCCGGTCTTCCGGCTTTTCTTCCAGTTGCTTTAGAAGAATCCGGACATTCCGCTGTCCCTTACGCTTTCGCAAAGCTTCATCTTCTGCATAGCCGGTATGCAAAATCATAACTTCCTGCCCTGCATTATAGCTGTTCAGATTGCCATTTTTCTCATCATACAGTTCTTCGTGAATCCTGTTTTGATAGCGAATGTGCGGGTCATTTCTGAAAAACCTCCATTGTGGAGCTACCGTTGTTACGTTTCCCTCTTTATCTAAATTGGCAATTTGAACTTGGATCACATTGTATCTATCTTGCCTGTGGATTTTTTTCAGTAAAGGAAGAATTTTTTTTACATCTTGTTCAGAAATCCATTCATCTGCATCTAGGAAAGCGATCCAGTCTCCCTTTGCCTGCTGCAATGCATAATTTTTTGCAGCAGAAAAGTCATCATCCCAAGAGTAAGAAAACACCTTTGCTCCCATTTCCTTTGCAATATCCGCAGTCTGATCTGCAGAGCCTGTATCCACTACAATCTGTTCATCTACAATGGATTTTCCCCAGGAAAGTGCTTTTCTGATGTTTTTTTCTTCATCC
>CAUWJW010000217.1:0-4492 GCA_963558985.1 uncultured Clostridia bacterium
TTTTTCATTCGTCATTTATGGATTTGTGTCCGGCTTTAGTAATAGCCTGTCCTTGCAGAAATTTCACTGCTGATTTCCTCCACAGCTTCGTTCGGTTCATATCCGGACTGTCCGAAGTATTTTTCGTGCAGTTCCTTTACATTGCTCTTCAATGTAACCGGCGGTCCGCACCACGCTCCGTTGTAATTGATCCATCCTTCTGTCTTAAACGGCCATCCTGTACTTCCGGTCATATCGTACCGGACAAAGTTAAGCAATACACTGAGCATGCTCTTTCTGCTCATGTTTGTCTTAATCTCCGGAAGCACTTTATTTGCAATCTGGTTCAGTTTGAATACGCTTGTCCGCTTTGCCTTTTCCACGGCAGCAGAAACGACAAACTTCATTCTCTCGTTTCTCCTGTAGTCGCCTTCTGCAGAATCCTTTCGAATCCTTGCATAAGTGACCGCCTGATTCCCATTAAGCGTCTGTTTCCCCGGTTTTTTGATCTTCTTTTTCGATCCGCCGATATTTTTCTGGGTATCGCGTATATATTTATTCATTTCATCAATTTCTGATTCCCGGATATCTGCTTCAATCCCGCCAAGCCCGTCAATGGCATCTGCTACAGCCTTCCAGTTTACAATTACTGTTTCACTGATATTCAGATCCATATTTTCATTCAGTGTGTGGAGCGTTGCCGCAGTACCCGCATATGCATGAACATTTGTCACCTTGTCGTATCCAAGCTCATCATTAACATGCAGGTAGGTATCCCGGTAAACAGAAATCTGGCGAATCTCCCGGTTCTTTTTATCAAGACTTAAAATGATTATGGCATCGGTTCTGCAGTTTTTATAATCACTCATATCTCTGGCATCGACTCCAAGAAGTGCGATATTCTGATAGTCCTTCAGCCGGCTCGCCGTCTGCGGATTGATTCCCAGCTCTGACTGATCGATTTCTACACTTCCGACCCGATCCATGAGTCCCATGACAAAGAGCGTTCCTCCTGCCGCAAGCGCCGCCAGAAGAAGCACAATTACAATCAGTATTCTGCGAACATGTCTGCCTTTCTTTTTTTTCTTTTTCTTTTCGTCTTTTCGTTTTCTCCGGGCCGGCTTTTTATCTCTTTCATCCGGTTCTAATATCCCGATTTTTTCTTGCTTCTTTTTTCCGCGATAGATTCTTGCATCTTCTTCCGGGGAATAATTGGCTTCCGGTTCCCGGCGCATAGCCAGGTATTCCTCATAAGCGGCTTCCTTCTGCCTCTGTTTCTTCTGTGCTTCATTTTCCCGGTTGCGGTTCTGAAAAATCCGATTTGTTTCTTCCCATCTGTCATAAGAGCGTGTGTCCCGGTCGCTGTCACGCTCACCGCTGTATTTATCTGATCTCATAGGCTTTGTTCTTCTCCTTCCGGTCAGGATCAGCGCCTGCTGTGGCTATTTGATCCGCTGAGTCTTTACTGCTGAATAACTGCTGTATATCCGTTCTCCATGTACCTTCTTATACGCACGAATCCGGTAACGATATTTCTTTCCTTTTTCCAAGCCTTTATCCACGTATTGACTCTTATTTTTCCCCCTGACTTTAATCTGCTCCCAACTTTTTGAAGAAGGTGCAATCCTGTATATTTCATAACCGTCGACTCGCTTTACCTTTTCCCATTTTAAGATAATCCGCTGTCCTTTTTGCACGATAGATGCGCTCGGCTTTGCCGGCTTTGTCCGCACACTTTTTTCTGCTGAAAAAGAGCCGTAATATCGCTGGTTTCCCACTTTACGGTAAGGACGAATCTGATACGAGTAGCGTACCCCGCCTTTCAGTCCCGAGTTTGTCCATGAAGCTGTATCTCCGGAAGAAACGCTTTTTACTTTCTTGTAGGAGTCCGCTTCTTGCTTTTTCCTATAAATGGTATATCCGTCAGCACCTTCTGCTTTGTTCCAGGAAAGGTGAACGGTCTTATAATCAATGATCCTGCAACGAAGTCCGGAAACAGTCTTCGGTCCCATCGCTTTTGCATGTACGGGTTTGCTTACGGCACTTTCGATCTTCTTTCCATCGGATGTTGTACCGTAGGCCTGTATCTTATAATAGTAGGATTTTCCGTAAATACGCTGTTTATCTATGTAGCTTTGTGTTTCTTTTGAAGTTGTGGTTTTGATCAGCTTATAGTTTCCATTCTTTTTTCCTGCCCGGTAAATCCGATAACCGTTTACAAGCGGCACCTTTTTCCAGGAAAGTTCAATCGCATCTCTTCCAGCTGATTCTGCCCGGAAAACAGGTCTTTTCAGCTTTTCGGACGGAATTTTCACCTTCACGCCTGCTGCAGCTGCGACAGCAGCGTAGGCATTCACATTGCCGTGACCGGTATAAATATCATATCCCGGTTTGTACAAGTCTGTAGCTGTACTGTACAAAATATTTTTTACCTGTTTCACCGTCAGGTCCGGATTCACATAAAGCATCATCGCAGCGACTCCTGCTACTGATGGTGCAGACATGGATGTGCCCGAGGCTGTCTGATAGTTCCCATCCATACTGGTTGTATAGATTGCACGCCCGGGTGCTGAAATATCCTTCTTTGCACCAAAGCTGGAACTGTGTGACTTTGCTCTCTCTGACCATGCATTGTCATACTGCCTGCTGTTAATGACGCTGATGGCTGCTTCAAAATCAGAAGGGTACCAGGCTCTTTTATCATTGTGATTGCCCGCAGAGCAGACAACTACTACATTCTTTTCATACACGGCTTTGTTGATGGCCTTTTCCAGCGCCTTGTCATCGTGGGGATTTCCGAAAAAGTCCGTATCGCCTTTTGTATGTCCCAGGCACATATTAATGACTCGGGCTCCCCGGTCACAGGCATATTCAATGCCTTTAATAATATCTTCAGTAGCGGCATCCCCTTGTCCGCTGTATCCTTCATTATGAAAAACATTTACGCCCATTAGGGAAATCAGATCGTTGTGGTTTCCTGCCGCAACACCTGCGATGCCTTTCCCGTTATGTGCCGTTGCCGCAATGACGCCGGAGGTGCTGCTCCCATGCTGGTACTTAGGCTTCTCATAGACCTCATACGGCTCTATGTTTCCTGCCACAGTAACACAGTTTTTTGCTGCCACGTTTTCCCGCAGGTCGGGATGCTTGTAATAGACTCCCGTATCCAGTGTTGCTACTGTAATACGGTCTGCTTCTGTACGCTCTTCCACAGGACGCACCCGGTCAATCAGATCCCAGGCCTCTTCAATATCCATATAATCGAAATTCCACTGGTCGGTCTCCCCGGCAGTACGTTTCTCCACAGGCTCTTCCTCTTCCATTACTTCGGCACTGCCTGTCTGAACCCCGATTCCGCCCCACATAACAAGCAGAGCAGAAATAATGAGGAAACATCTGATTCCGGCTTTTTTCCATTTCTTTTTGGTCATAGTTCTTACATCTCCTTTTCCTTCTATCTGAACACACACTTCTTTTTATGTTACCATTTCCATTCCTTTCAGTCAAGAAAAGGAAACAATCTGCACATGAAAAAAAGACCGTACGAAAAAGCAGGACAGTATAGCAATTTGCCATGCTGTCCTGCAAGATACGATCACTTTCTTATAGGTATACTGATAATGTAAAGCAGTCTTAACCCTTATGATTTCTTCATGACTATTTATCGCTGCCTGCATCTTCTTCCCACAGTGCATCGTTGAACTTTTTCCACATTTCCCCGTATCCTTCGGAGGCAGGTGTAACTGGCTTTGGAATATTGTTTTCCATGTCAATTTTGATATGCCCCTGTTTAGAAAAAAGCAGCACACGGGTTCCCAGTGTCAGCGCTTCCTGTATATTATGGGTAATGAAAATAACCGTAGCGTTTTCTTTCTCTTTGATACGCCACAGCTCTGCCTGCAGCTTGTTTCGAGTCATGGCATCCAGACTTGCAAAAGGCTCATCCATTAAGATAATCTTCGGATTTAGTGCCAGTCCCTTTGCAATAGCAACCCTCTGTTTCATCCCGCCGCTGAGCTGATGAGGGTAAAAGTCTCCCTTTCCCGCCAGACCTACCAGTTCCAGATGTTCCTCTGCAATCCGATCCAGTTCTGCCTTGTCTTTAAGTCCGTTGATTTTAAGCGGATATTGGATATTCTTTTTTACTGTTTTCCATGGAAAGAGCTGGTTAAAGTCCTGAAACACCATCATCCGATCGATTCCCGGCTTTGTCACTTTCTTCCCTTCCACCAGAATCTCTCCTTCGTAATCCTCAAATCCGGCAATACAGCGGATCAGTGTAGTCTTGCCACACCCGGAAGGACCCAGGATACAGATGAAATCCCCTTGCTCCACAGTCAGATTCAGATCTTTGAGGATGTCTCGGGAGTCCGGAGTATCATGATAATTCTTTGTCATGTTTTTTACTTCCAGCAGTTTGCTCATTTTGCCATCCCCCATTTCTTCACAGTCTTTCTTTCAACTGTACGGAAAACACCGTACTCAATGATGATTCCGATAATGATAATTACAA
>CAUWJW010000218.1:0-4437 GCA_963558985.1 uncultured Clostridia bacterium
TGCAGCTGAGAGCGAGTGTGATCTGATTCTCAATTCGATTATGGGGATACGCGGTCTGCTACCCACCTATTACGGTGTAAAAGCAGGAAAAGATATAGCCTTTGCCAATAAGGAAACACTCGTAGCAGGAGGCAGGCTGATTATGGAGGCAGTAAAACAAAATGGGGTAAACCTGCTTCCTGTAGATAGTGAACACAGCGCTATTTTTCAGTGCCTGCAGGGGAATCCCAAGAACGCAGTAAGACGGATTCTTCTTACTGCCTCGGGAGGTCCTTTCAGGGGATATACCGGGCAGCAGCTGGAACAGGTCACCTTAAAGCAGGCTCTGAAACATCCGAAGTGGAGTATGGGAAGCAAGATCACGATAGATTCTGCGACGCTGATGAACAAAGGGCTGGAGGTGATTGAAGCCAAATGGCTTTTCGATGTGGAGCCGGATCGGATTCAAGTGGTAGTACATCCCCAGAGTATTGTCCATTCGGCAGTAGAATACCGGGATGGATCTGTGATTGCACAAATGGGAAAACCGGATATGCGGATTCCCATCAGTTATGCCTTTTCCTATCCGGAGCGGATAGAAAATCACTGGGAACCTCTGGATCTGTTTACAGAAGGGAAGGCGCTTACTTTTGAGAAGCCGGATATGAAAGTGTTTAAGACTTTGGAGATGGCATACGAGGCGTGCCGCAGGGGCGGCAGTTTTCCTGTGGTGCTTAACGGTGCAAACGAAGCACTGGTGGCGCTATTTTTAGAGGGAAAGATTCGATTTACGCAGATCCAGGATACACTGGAGCGGATATTGGATCAGCACGAGCCTCAATTTGATTTGAATTTAGAGGGTATTTTAGAGACAGACAAGCAGGCCAGAAAGGATGCGGTCAGCCTGCTTCAGGGGAGGAGATGAATGAAATGACCATTGTTTATGCGGTTTTAATGTTTTGCCTGCTCATCTTTATTCATGAGCTGGGGCATTTTATTGCAGCAAAGGCGTGTGGTGTAAAAGTCAATGAATTTGCTTTAGGTATGGGGCCTGCATTTTTCAAAAAACAAAAAGGGGAGACCCTGTATGCGCTGAGGGCGATTCCTATCGGAGGCTATTGCGCTATGGAAGGGGAAGATGAAGACTCAGAGGATGAGCGGGCCTTCAATAAAAAGCCGGCGTGGCAGAAAGCGATTATTGTAGTGGCAGGCGCAGCCATGAATCTGCTGCTGTGCATATTGTTTCTTATTATTATCGCACTGTACACAGGAACCGTAACGACATCTATTGATCAGGTCAATGACGGAAGCCCTGCGGCAAAGGCCGGAATCCAATCAGGAGATGTGATCACAGCGATTGATGAGAAACCGATTAAAGACTGGACGCAGATCATTGAAGGAATTGGCGCCGCAGAAAAACAGGTGACTGTAGAGGTGGAGCGTGACGTCAAAAAGCTGAGCTTTGTCTCTGAACTGGAAAAAGGTGAGGATGGCAGGCAGATTATAGGTATTATACCGAAGCGGGATCATAATGTGCTGACTGCAGTGAAAGTCGGTACCGTCAATACCTGGAATATGACCAAGATGATGGGCATTACCATTAAACAGCTCTTTACAGGGGAGGTATCAGCAAAAGATCTGACAGGACCGGTAGGGATTGTATATGCAGTCAACGATACTGCAAAATATGGATTTGTTTACCTGCTTTACCTGACAGCACTGATCAGCCTGAATCTGGCAATTGTCAATATGCTGCCTCTTCCGGCGCTGGATGGAGGACGGTTCCTGTTTATTCTCATACGGAAGATTACAGGCAGAGCCATTACAGACGAAATGGAAGGCAAAGTCCATTTTGTAGGCATCATGCTTTTGTTTGCTTTGATGATTTATGTAACTTGGAACGATATTGTTCGGTTTATTGTACCCATTTTTAATTAGGTGATGATATGACAAAACAAGTGATTTGCGGCGGTGTAAAAATAGGCGGTGGAGCGCCTGTGTCCATTCAGTCTATGACCAATGTCAATACAGCAGATGTACCTGCAGCAGCAGAACAGATCAGGAGACTGACGCAGGCGGGATGTGAAATCATACGTCTTGCTGTTCCCGACCTTGCAGGGGCTGAAGCCCTAAAAGAGTTGAAAAAAGAAGCCGAAGTGCCTTTAGTGGCAGATATCCACTTTGATTATAAGCTGGCACTGGAAGCAATCAGATCCGGAACTGATAAAATCCGGATTAATCCGGGGAACATCGGAGCCAGAGAACATGTACGGCAGGTGGCCGATGCTGCAAAAGCCGCGGGGATCCCCATCCGAGTAGGTGTAAATTCCGGTTCTCTGGAAAAAGATATTCTCATAAGAGACGGTGGTGCCACAGCAAAAGGTCTTGCAGAAAGTGCACTGCGAAATGTAGAGATTCTGGAAGATATGGGATTTTTCAATATCGTTGTTTCCTTAAAATCTTCCAATGTAAAGATGAATTATGATGCCTATAAGCTGGTAGCTGCGCAGACAGATTACCCATTGCATATCGGAGTTACAGAGGCAGGTACCATTTCCAGAGGAAAAATAAAATCAGCAGCAGGAATCGGAGCGCTGCTGCTGGAAGGCATTGGCGACACGATGCGGGTATCACTTACCGCAGATCCGGTTGAGGAAGTGCGCTTTGCCCGGGAGCTGCTGGAATCTCTGGGTATGCGGGATACAGGTTTTGATCTGGTCTCCTGCCCTACCTGCGGAAGAACAAAGGTGGATCTGGAGTCTATTGCCCTGCACATCGAAAGGGCTCTTGCAGCGCTGGAGAGAAGGAATCTCTGTCCTAAACTGAAAATAGCAGTCATGGGGTGCGCCGTCAACGGGCCGGGCGAGGCAAAGGATGCTGACCTGGGTGTTGCCTGTGGAGAGGGAAAAGGTGTAATTTTCTCAAAAGGCGAGGTGCTCAAGACCGTAAAAGAGGAAGAAATTGCAGAAGAAATCATAAAGGCGGTGCAAAGCTATGGAACGATATAAATCCTTACATATGGTGAGAATGGAGGATCTGAACCATCATCAGAATCTGTATGCAGGAAGAGGAACCGAATGGATGATAGAATCTTCTTTTATTGCAGCCTGTCTTGCTCATGGGGAAAAGCAGGGGATTCTGTACAAAAATACACATAAATTCAATTTTATGAAGTCCGTAGAGCCGGGTGATATCATCAGCTACGAAAGCGTGATTGTGCGTACAGGAAAAACCAGCCTGACCATTCATGTACGGATGCAGAATGAACAGACCGGAGAAGTGCATGCAGAAGGCTACACGACATTTGTGACAGTAGACCCGCAAACGAAAAAACCTTTGGCTCATGGAATTACTTTAGATGATACTTCCAGCCTGGCAGAGCTGAAATGGAGACAGGAGGCAGAGTTTTTCTTTAAAAGATGAAACAGTTAATTGAAAACAGTGTAAGCTGGCCCGCACTGGGCAGCCATCCCAAAGAGGAATACCGATTCACCATAGAAAGAGCGGTACTTGGCAGGCATGATAATGTGCTGAAAATCCGGGTACGGCTCAATTTTGTTATGCCTTTTTCAGATGTAAAGAAAATACAGGCTATCATAAAAAATGAGGTGCCCGGTCTTTCTGATGCAAAACTGGAGTTTGCCTATGAAGAGGTGATACAGACACCGCAGGAAATTGCAGGCCTCTTTGTAGAACATATGATCCAGATTGTAAACGGAAGCTATGCGCCTATTACAAAAACCATCTTTCCGGAAAAATCCCGCCTCAAAGACGGGGTTCTTACAATTTTTGCGCTGGGAGAAACCTCCGTCCAACTGCTCAACGAGCAAGTGGCGTCTAAATTCAGCAGACTGCTGCAGGAAAACTTCGCCATTGAGGCGCAGGTTGTGTTTAAAAATCATGAAGAAATTTACAAGAAGGCACATGAGGAATTAAAAGAACAGGAAAAAAGAGACGCAGAAGAAACACGAAAGCGGCAGCTGCAGGCAGCGCAGAATAAGCCAAAGGAAAGCAGCGGCGGATTTTCCGACAGCGGAGGTGCAGCCTCCGGATGGGGAGAGAAAAAAAACTGGGGCAAGAAAAAGGATAAATATGAACCGGTATCCGGAAACCGGATTATGGGAAGAGCCATTTTTGGAGAACCGATACCTATGACAGATGTGACCGTAGAAAGCGGGCAGGTTGTTGTAGAGGGAATTCTTTTTAAGAAAAGTGAAAGAACCATTAAGAGCGGTTCCAAACTGATTACCCTTCTTGTTACAGATAAGAAGACATCCCTGTGCATCAAGTTTTTTGCACCGGAGCAGAAATGGATTGATATTGACACCCATCTGTCCGAAGGTGATGTGGTGAAGATTCAGGGCGATGCAGAGTGGGATACCTTTGACAATACACTGACGGTGAAGGCAAAGAATATTGAAAAGGGAGAACGGAAGCTGCGCAAAGACAACAGCGGGG
>CAUWJW010000219.1:0-4416 GCA_963558985.1 uncultured Clostridia bacterium
TTCCCCTCCCCGTAAAATTTTTTCTTAAAACTTACACAAAATACTTGACATTCCCAATAAAAAACACTTGATTATATGAGGAGGTTTACTTTGCTTTAACAGTTTTTATTTTTGAGTAGAGGGAAAATACTTTTTTTCCTCCGGTTTTATCATAGACGCGCATTTTGTAATAGTATTTCTTGCCGCCTTTTAAGCCTTTGTTGGTAAAGGACTTTTTCCCTGCCGATACATCTGCGATCTTTATGTACTTTCCTTTTTTTGAAGTCGTGCGGTAGATCTGGTAGCCGTCTGCGCCTTTGACGGATTTCCAGGAAAGTCTGACCTGCTTTTTCCCTGCTTTCAGGGTAAGTGCCGGCGTGAACGGTCTTGCCATTCTTGTTACTTTTTTGGAAAAGGCAGTGTAAGTATTGCCTTTGTATGCTCTTACTTTGTATGTATATTTGGTTCCGATCGTTTTTTTCTTGTCTGCATAGGAGGTCTTGCCTTTTACAGCAGCTATTTTTTTGTAGGTCTTGCTATTGCCCGCTGCCCGGTAGATCTGGTAGCCGTCTGCACCTTTGATACTCTTCCATGTGAGGGTGATGGTGCCGGTTCCTGTGATTCTGGTTTTAACTGCTGCGGGTGCTGCAAGGGAGATTGTGAGCGTGTCAGCCTGACTCATTTCCTTTGATGCTGCAGAATCAGAAAAATATTTTTTGCAGCCGCTGCAGTACCAATGCTCAATATTGCCTTCTGCCTCTCTTGTTGCCTCCTTGGCTGATACATGGACGAGATTGGCATGTGTATTTGGGTCAAGTTCTCCGTATTCTTTACTGCAGATTTCGCAGACTGCCTTTGCGATGCAGGTTGCTGTTCCGCCGGTATGGTCGGAAAGTGTTTTGCCGCAAGTATCACATTTGTGGTCGTTGTCCATGTCTGCGCATTCACCGAGTGTTTTGCTGCAGAGGTCGCACTTGTGGTCACGGTCATCATCTGTGTGAGCGCCTTCATCTTTTTTACTGCCGCAGATGATACATTGGCGCCAGTGTTTGTTTTCATCAAGTGACCAGTCTGTGTAACTATGGCCAAAGGCCGCAATGACTGTTATTCTTTCACGATGTCCGCAGCGTGTGCACTCTTCTCCCGCTGTCATGCCGTTTTGCGTGCAGGTCGGTTCTACTTTCGGCTTTTGAACCATATCATGTCCCTGGTAATAACTACCACAAATGCCTGCAAGCACGCCTGCCGTATCTTGTGCAGTAATGTTCAGGCTGTCTGTTTTGGAACTCCCTTTTCCGGTGGCTGTAAGAGAAGGGTTCTTTTCGCGGTCATAAGAACAGTTTTCTGCATGGGTGTTTGTTTCGGCAACTGCTATCATGCCGCCAATAGAGGCATCAGAGCTGTTGCTGGAAGTTGTAATTTTTCCTGTCGCATGACAATTTTTCAGATGTACGGTATCGATGGTGGTACCTGCAAAGCCGCCTGTCTTGGGATTCCCCCCTGTGAGGGTGCTTGTCACATCACCTGAAGCAATGCTGTTTTTGATAGTGACGATTGCTTCTACATATCCTGCGAAGCCGCCCAGATTCCAGTCAGCGGCTGCTACATTTCCAAAGGCTGCGCAGCTGTCTACTGTAGTGTTAGAGAATAAAACCCCTGCAAAGCCGCCGGTAGACCATCCTTGACTGTTTACAGAACCCTTTGCAGTGCAGTTTGTCAGTTGCGAATTAAATGTATTGCCCACGAAGCCGCCACTGACACAGTGCCCTGTTACTTCGACATTAGCATGACAATTGTTAAAGTGGGTATAGTTCGCATCGCCTACAAAACCGCCTGCCCTCATTTTGGAAGAAACCGTACCGGAGACGGTGCAGTTTTCTACGGCTGTATAATCTGCATAGCTCGACCCGGCAATTGTTCCAATCAACAGACCTGCACCATAGGATTGCTGATTATCTGTTGAATTTCCGGCTAGAACGATACCGTTTTCTATCGTAAGATTTTGAATCATCGGTTCGGAGCTGTATGCTAAGATACAGCCAAAGAGACCTGCGCTGCGGTTCTCTGTTCCCACATCCACATAAAGACCAGTGATTTTCTTACCATTGCCGTCAAAATAGCCTGAGAATGCCTTATATGAGTGAGGACCATCTTGGTAGCCAATAGGTTCCCACTTATGAGCGGACAGATCAATATCTTCTGTCAGAATAAAATACTCCTCTGCATGAGTCTTACCTGAAATGCCGTCCTTGACATCCTTTGCAAGGAGCGCAAGCTGCTCTGCAGAATTAATTTGATAGGGATTTTCCTTCGTTCCACTGCCGCCGGCAAACGCCTTGGCAATATGCTCTGTCCAACTGTCTGTGGGTACTGCATCTTGTGCCTGTGCGGTTATGGGCAGACAAGCTGTTAACAGAAAAAGACTGACCATAAGATAAAATAGTTTTCGGTTTCGTTTCATTTAAATACCCTCCGTTTGATCGGCGGCAAGTGCCGCTGTTTTGTTACATATTATTAATACAAAATTCAGTCAAAAAAAACAAGAGAACTGACACAAGCGGTCAGAAAACGGCACAAACGGTGAATTTTTGGATATTGACCTTTTATACCATGATTATGGTATAATAATCGAGAAAAAAGCTGTGCAAGGGGGGATTATTTTGAAAATTGCAGTTGTGGATGATGATATACAAGTATGTGAATGTCTGGAAAGTTTGTTAAAGGAACTGTTAGAAGACGCTGCGAAGATAATCTGTTATACAAGCGGAGAAAGCTTTCTTGCTTCGTGGAAACCGCAAGCCTTTGATATTGTTATTTTGGATATTTTTATGGACAGGCTTACAGGTATAGATGTTGCCCGCCAAATACGAAAAAAAGATGATGATGTAAAGCTGGTTTTTATTACTGCGAGCAATGAGTTTGCCAGTGAGAGTTATGAAGTAAACGCCTGTTACTATCTGTGCAAACCCTTTGGAAAAGAGCAGCTGACAGCCATGCTTAATCGGCTTGACCTTGCTCAGATTGAAACTATGCGAGTGATGAAGCTGCCCAATGGTATAAGCGTTCGTTTGCGGGACGTTCTCTATGCTGATTATGCTTCGCACTGTGTGACACTATATAAGAAACGGGGAAGAAATACTACTTTGCGCATTTCTTTTTCCAAAATAGAAGAAATGCTGTGCGCATACCCGTATTTTCTCAGTCCCACCAAAGGTATTATCATCAACCTGTATGAAGTGGAGCAACAAAACGGCGATACCTTCAAGATGAGAGACGGAAGGCTTATTCCCATCAGTCGCAGGAAGACGAAAGGGGTAATGGATGCCTACTCCTCTTTTATTTTTGACCAGCTGCGCAAAGAAGGTGAGAAATAATGCCGCCGCTTTACAGAATGGCTGAAGTCGCCTTATATGCCTTGCTGAATTTCCTGCCATTTCTGGTGCTGGCAATTTATCCGTTTCGAAACAGTCTGCGGTTTTCGCGGAAAAGCACAGGCTTTCTGATTGGGGAATTAACGGTCATACAGCTTCTTCTGGGTGCCGGAGCGGCATTTTTGCCGGGAGAAAATGCAGGGAAACTCAGCATTATCAGTACAACGCTATATGGGATATTCTACTTTCTTGCAGTCAAGAAGAATTTCGGAAAAACACTTTTCACACTCCTGATGATTTCCAATATGGCCAACTTCGCCGTTATCGCATCAAAATGTATGGAGGGGCTGTTTTTTCCGGACCTGGCAATCCAGAGCTACCGCTGGTCTTATTCTCTGATGCTATTTATTGTGGAAGTGATTCTGGCGGTTCCGATTTTTATTTATATGAAAAAGGTGATTGCACCGGCGCTGGAAAGAGAGCCATCCGGCTTTGAATGGTGGTATTTATGGCTGATTCCGGCTACTTTTTATATATTGTGGACGTATGGCTTTTATGGTAATATTTCACGTACAGGTCTGCAAATTGCGCTTCGCCCAAAGAATACACTGTTTTTGTTTATGGTCAATATCGGTGCAGTTCTGATTTATTATGTGGTAACCCGGCTGATTCTGGAGCGGTATTCTTCTCTTGAGCTAGAAGAGAAGAATCATCAGCTTACTATGCAGACTGTGCAGTATGAAAATCTGCAGGAAAAAATAATGGATGCCCGCAGGGCCAAGCATGATGTGCGTCATCATATTGTCCTTATGCAGAACTATTTGAATAATGGTGAACTTGAGGCACTTTCTGCATATCTTGACCGGTATCATGAAAGTCTTCCGGATGATTCGCTTATCCGCTTTTGTGAAAATACTGCTGCTAATACAGTGCTGCTGTATTTTGCACAGCTGGCCAGGGATGATGGGATTGAATATATTGTGAAAACAGAGATCCCTGAGGAACTGTTTGTTTCAGAGACAGATATTTCTGTTCTGTTGGGCAATTTGCTTGAAAATGCACTGGA